>JACMOQ010000667.1 GCA_014377905.1 Acetobacteraceae bacterium
ATCGGCGATGTCCTCCCCCGCCGCGACCTGGGACACCAGTTGCGCAATCAAACGGTGGCGCGGATTGATTTCCAGGATTGGTGGCAGGCCGAAAGCGTCCCGCCCGGCGCGGCGCAGCAGCCGCTGCATCTGCAGATCGGGCCCCATGCCGCCAGCGGCCAGAACTACCGCGCTATCGACCAGGCGGTCGGTAATGCGCACGTCGCTTACCGACTTGTCCAAGGCTGCCTTCATCGCGATCACCAGGGCCGCAGTGTCTGCAACTTCGCCCTCCGGCGCTTCGGTCGGCGCAAGCGCGGCCAGATCGGCAACGCCCTGGGTTACGCTCCGCAACGGCTTGTCGGCGAAACTATCCAGCCGCTCCGGCCAGAAGGCATCGATCGAGTCCTCAAGCAGCAGCACCTCGATTCCGCGGGCACGAAAGCCTTCAAGCTGCGCGGATCCGGCGAGGGTCTCGGCATTGTCGCCGACGAGGAAGTAGATTGCCTCCTGGGCTTCCTTCATGCGGTCCACGTATTCGGAAAAACTAGTCAGTCCTTCAACGCTGGAAGATTTGAAACGCAGCAGCGGCGCCAGTTCCTTGCGATGGTCGCCATCTTCCCAAACGCCTTCCTTGATGATCGCGCCGAAATTATTCCAGATCGCCTTATAGGTTTCGGCTTCCTTGGCCTGGTTTTTCAGTTCGGTGATGACCCGGTTGGTGACCGCCCGGCGGATGCGCGCCAGAACCGGCGTCGCCTGCAACATTTCGCGCGATACGTTGAGCGGCAGGTCCTCGGTATCAACCACGCCTTGGACGAAGCGCAGCCAGGGCGGCAGTAACTCGGCCCGGTCGGTGATGAACATGCGCCGGACATGCAGCCGGACCTTGGAGGCGCGTTCCTGGTCGGACATCGGCTCGAACGGCTTCATACCCGGAATGAACAGCATGGCGTAGAATTCAAGCGCGCCTTCGGCCCGCCACTGCAACGTCACCGCCGGGCTGTCGAAATTATTGCTGACATGGCGGTAGAAGGCGGCGGCGTCCTGTTCGGAAACATCTGCCTTGGCCTTCCGCCACAAAGCGGTGCCTTCGTTAGCCGGCTGATCGACCCCATCGCGGGCGATCGTGATCGGCAGGGTGATGTGGTCGGCCCATTTGCGCACCACCGCTTCGAGGCGCACGGGATCCAGATATTCATCGGCATCCGATTTCATATGCAGCACGATCTCGGTGCCAGGCTCGTCTTTGGTGGCCGGCGCCATGGTGTAGTTGCCCCGGCCTTCGGATGCCCAGGTCCAGGCTTCGTCGGTCCCAGCCTTGCGCGATGTGACCTCGACCCGGTCAGCAACCATGAACGCGGAATAAAAGCCGACACCGAACTGGCCGATCAGGTTCGGGCGTTCTTCCGGCTTGGCGTCAGCGAGCGAGGCCCCGAATGCGCGCGTCCCCGATCGGGCAATCGTGCCAAGATTGGCGATCATGTCTTCGCGTGTCATGCCGATGCCGTCATCGGCGATCAGCAGGCGGCGCTCGGCTTTTTCCGGGACGATGCGGACTTTCGCCTCTGGCGGCAAAGCAAGGGCTGCATGGGTCAGTGCCTCAAACCGGCGGCGATCGGTGGCGTCGGCGGCATTGGCCACCAGTTCGCGCAGGAAGATTTCCCGTTCCGAGTAGAGCGAATGCACCACCAGATCGAGCAGGCGGCCGACCTCGGCGCCAAATTCGTGGGATTCCAGTGTTGCGGTTTCGGTCATGCGGTGGGCTCTCCGGCATAAGATAAGGGGTGGGGCCGATATGCGCAGCACGTGGACAAATTTCAATGCGTGCGACGCTGGGTTGTCGCTTGCATTCCATCCCGCCGCATCGGACGATCAGGACATGACGGTTTCCTCTGATCCCGCCCGACCGCGCCGATCCCCTGCTGATAGGGGTGCGGTGATGTTCGCGCCCCGTGTGAAGGCGGTGCTGGGGCCGACCAATACTGGCAAAACCCATCTCGCCATTGAACGCCTGCTGGCGCATTCCTCCGGCATCATCGGCTTTCCGCTGCGGCTGCTGGCGCGGGAAAACTACGACAAGATGGTGGCCCGGAAAGGTGCGGGCAACGTGGCCCTGATAACCGGGGAAGAAAAGATCGTCCCGCCAGGCGCGCGCTGGTTTTCCTGTACGGTCGAAGCCATGCCGTTGGATCGGACGGTCGAGTTCCTCGCGGTCGACGAAATCCAGCTTTGCGCCGATCCCGATCGCGGCCATGTCTTCACTGACAGGCTGCTGCACGCACGCGGGTTGGTCGAAACAATGTTTCTCGGCGCGGAAACGATCCGGCCGCTGCTGCAATCGTTGATCCCGCAGGCGCAGATCGAAACCCGGCCGCGTTTGTCGCAGCTGACCCATATTGGACCGATCAAGCTCGCCAAGCTGCCGCCGCGCAGTGCGGTGGTCGCCTTCAGCGCCGCCGAGGTTTACGCCATCGCCGAAATGATCCGCCGTCGGCGCGGCGGGTGCGCGGTGGTAATGGGCAGGCTGTCTCCGCGCACCCGCAATGCACAAGTGGAACTTTATCAGAACAAGGAGGTCGACTTTCTGGTGGCGACGGATGCCATCGGCATGGGCCTCAATATGGATGTCGATGTGGTGGGCTTCGCTGGGCTGTCGAAATTCGACGGCCATCGGCCGCGCCCGCTTTTCGCTGCCGAAATCGCCCAGATCGCCGGACGCGCCGGCCGGGGCATGCGCGATGGCCGTTTCGGCACCACCGGACAATGCCCGCCGATGGACGACGCCCTGGTGCGGGCGGTGGAAGGCCATAATTTCGAGCGGCTTGAGCAAATTTGCTGGCGCAATTCCGATCTTGATTTCTCCTCGGTCGATAGTTTGCTCGCCGATTTGCTGGTGCCACCGCCGCGCCCCGGCCTCACCCGCGGCAATGACGCGACTGATCTGGAAACCTTGGCGGCTTTGGCGCGCGGGCCTGATATTCGGCTGCTCGCCACCGGCCGCACCCGGGTGCGGCTGTTGTGGGAAGCTTGCCAGATCCCCGATTTCCGCAAGATCGCCGATGACAGCCATTTGCGGCTCTGCGCCCATGTCTTCAACCATCTGGTGCGCAAGAAAACCCTGCACCCGGACTGGCTCGCCGCCCAGCTCGGCGCGATTTCACGGACCGATGGCGATATCGACACACTGATGCAGCGCCTCGCCGGGGTGCGGGTATTTGCTTACATCACCGCGCGCGGCGACTGGATTGCTGATGCCGCCCATTGGCAGGCCCAAACCCGCGCGGTGGAGGAGGCGCTGTCGGATGTCCTGCACGAACGGCTGACCGCGCGCTTTGTTGACCGGCGGGCAGCTTTGCTGATGCGACGGCTCAGCTCCGGTTCCGAAGAAACCCTGCTATCCGCGGTGACAAGGGCGGGCGAGGTCGTGGTCGAAGGCCATGTTGTTGGCCATGTCGTCGGTTTCCAGTTTGTGCCCGATCCGATCACCGAGGGCGACGAGCGGCGCCTGGTTTGGCGGGCGGCCAGGCGGGCACTGGGGATGGATATTCCGCATCGCATCGCGCGGCTGGAACAGGCCGCCGACGCAGAGATTACGCTTGGCGGCGACGGTGCCATTGCTTGGGACGGCGCAATGATTGCGCGGCTGCGCCGGGGCGCCTGCGCGCTCCGCCCGCAGATTGAAGTTTTGGACAGCGAATTCGTCGATGGCGCGGCGCGCGAAAGGCTGCGCTTGCGGCTGCAAGGTTTTTTGGGCAACGCACTCCGGGCCCAGCTTGGGCCGCTCTACGCGATCGGGGATGTCGCCGATCCGTCGCTGCGCGGCCTGCTTCATCGGATCACCGAAGGCTTGGGTATCGCAGCCCCCGAGCCTGGGTTGCCCCAGGATGGCTTGCGTCGCCTGGGACTGCGCTCAGGTCGCTATGCGGCGTTCATGCCGTCCTTACTAAAGCCGCAAGCAACACGGATGCGGGCGTTGTTGCTGGCTTTGTGGGCTGGCGTTCCAGTGCCGAGCCTGCCGCCGGTTGGCCCGGTATCGATCGCCCGGCCGGCCGATTGGGGGTCCGGCATCGCCCCGTTGATGGGCTGGGTTGAAGCCGGGCCGGTGCTGATCCGGCTGGATGTCGCCGAGAAAATTACCGCGCCGCTGGCCGCTGGCGCCCGCCAGCGTCCGGTTGCCATCCCGCGTGATCTGGCGTCCCGCCTGTCGGTGCGGGCGGATATGCTGCCCGCCGTTTTGCGCGGCCTCGGCTTCCGGCTGTTTCCGTCCGTGCCTTTGCCCACCGGGCATTTCGGGCCACCAGCCCCGCCGATGATGGCGCCAATCCCCCCGCGCCGGGTGGCACCACCGCAGGTTGTGCGCGCCGACGCCCCGTTTGCGGCCTTGGCGGAGCTTGCCTTGTCGCGTCGGG
>JACMOQ010000668.1 GCA_014377905.1 Acetobacteraceae bacterium
GGCGCATGTATCATATTACCATATCGAATTGGCGCAGCATGACATCCTGATGGCCGAAGGGATGGCGGTTGAATCCTTCCTCGATACCGGCAACCGGGGGGCCTTTGTCAACGCACAATGCCCGATCATGATCCATCCGACGTTCGCACTGCACCGCTGGGCTAAAGCGGGATGTGCGCAGTTGCTGTTGGACGGCCCCCGCCTGGTCACCGTCCGCCGTGCTATCCAGGCATGGGCCGAGGACCTTGGCTACGGGGTGACACAAGATCCCGACCTTCGGGTGGAAATCGCGGGCGCATGCCTGCCCGTGGCGTCGGCAGGACGCGTCGTCCGCGTCGATCTGCACGGACGGTCCGGCATGGTGCACATCCGATCGCACAGCATGGTACCCGCCGAACTTGGGCTGGTGGCGGATCACCGACGGCTTGGCGTGGCGCTGACGGGAATAGCGCTTGACGGTGTCGCGGTGAAAATGGACGACCCATGCCTGACCTCGGGCTGGCACGCGGCCGAGAATGGCGCCGGCGGCACGTGGCGCTGGACGGACGGCGATGCCACACTCGCGGTCGCCGGTGCCGAAACACTCGAGTTCGAGGTTGCGATTTCGGCCTCATATTGCACCGCGCCCGCCGCCCCCGAACGTCGGGTGGCTTGAGTTCACTAGAACTCGCGGGCGGCATGGGGTTTGATTTTCGTTGCGTATGCTGGGGGGATTCGGCTAACCCAGCTTTTTACTTGGGGAGGCTGGCATCGGCGAGTTGGGTGAGACTGGCAATCTGATCGGCCCATGGCAGGGCTACAGGACGAAATCGGTCGCTACGTCCTGGGAAATCAGCATTTCCGCCCAGCCGTTCATTGATCCAGAGCCGGGTGCGTAGACGTTGAGGTCACAACACGGACGCAGGCCAACGGCCACGAATTCGGAAGGTTTTTTTTGTTCTTTTCTGCCCCCTTTTTCGCACAGGGCCAAGGTGAGGCTGTTTTCTACCCCTGCGCCAAAGCCGCCGACCACGGCGACGGCGCATCACTCACCCCGCGGCGTGTGCCATCCGTGCCGATCGTAATCACGTTCGGACAAGCGAAGTTGATCGGCATCACCCCATGCTCCATCACATCGGTCGGGCCTTCCATTTCGAGGGCGGCGATGATCTCCGGCGACAGCCGGCGATCAGCGGTGATGTCATCAGCGCTGGAAACGTCGATGCGTGGGTAATGCGCGGCCTTGTCGATATCCATGCCGAAATCGGACAAATAAGTCATTAACTGGAACACGGCCGCCATGATGCGCCGGCCACCGGAGGCACCCGCGGCAAGGATTGGTTTGCCGTTTTCGGCCATGATGATCGGGCACATGTTGGTTAGCGGCCGGCGGCCTGGCGCGATCGAGTTGGCCTGGCCGGGGCGGGGGTCGAACCACATCACGCCGTTGTTGAGCAGCACGCCCGATTCCGGCAGAACCACGCGGCTGCCAAGCGAGGACATCAGCGTGGTGGTCATCGCGACCATGGTGCCCTCGGCGTCGCACACGGTCAGATGGGTGGTGCAGGTTTCGGCGGCGTCCTTGTCGGCCTCGCCCAATCCGGCGAGGCGGTCGGCATAAGCGCGGCGCATGCTGGCGGCAAGCGTGCGGAACCAGGCGGCGTCGGGTTCGGCGCCGTAGGTCGCCCCACGCATGTCGGCCAGCACCTGGGACAAGGTTGGCGCGGCGGTGAGGCCTGTCGCGAGTTGCAGGACGCGACCGTTACGCCAGGCGACTTCGGTTGCCGGGACGATCAGGGCGCGAGTATCGGCGAGGTCCGTCGCGTCGATAATGCCACCAACGGTTTTCATGTCGCGCACGATCGCCGATGCAATATCGCCTGTGTAGAAATCGCGCAGGCCGGCCCTTTGCAGATGTTCGAGCGTGTCGGGCAGGTTGCCTTGGCGCAGGAATACCGGCGCGCCCTGATAGGGCGGCAGTGGTGGCAGGCCGCCTCGCAAATAAATCCGAGCGGTTTCAGGATATTTCGCGATTACGCTGGCGGAATAGGCAATTTTGAGCGTCGTGTACCAATCGACCGCGAGGCCGCGCTTGGCGAGCGCCACCGCCGGCGCCATGATCTCAGCCATCGGCAACTTGCCCCAGGTCGCGTGCAGTTTCTCGTAGCCGGCAACCGAGCTTGGCACGGCCGCCGAAAGCGGGCCGTGGATGTTGCGGTCATCGGCGA
>JACMOQ010000088.1 GCA_014377905.1 Acetobacteraceae bacterium
GATTTGGCGATTTCGCTGCAGGCGTTCGCCGGGCGGTTGGTGCTGGTGGTCGGGCTGCCGTTGCTGCTGTCGATGGTGATGCGACGGGTGATCGGGGCGGTGCGGCTCGCGCCACACGGCCCGGCGGTCGATGGCGCGGTGGTGTGGCTGGTGATTATCTACGGCATTGGCGTGATGGACGGGCTTGCGGCGCGCTTGCTGGTCGATCCCTGGTGGGTCGCACAGGCGCTAGCGGCGGCGGTTGTTGCGGATTTCGGGCTTAATTTGATCACGACGCTGGTTTTGGCGCCATTTGGTTGGCGCGAGGCTGCGTCGGCTGGGATGCTGAGCGGCAATCGTAACATGGCGCTGTATTTAGCCGTGTTACCTGCCGCCGCCGATTCGCGTTTGGCGCTGTTTTTTGCGCTCTGCCAATTCCCGTTGTTTTTGTCCCCGTTCCTGCTGCGTCCGGTCTACCGCTGGGCGCGCCGATTGGTTGATACCGCGCAACGTTGACTCATTTTGCATGGGCCAACAGGGGTTGCTGCGAACCCGTTTCTGGGGCCAGGATGCGGAATAAGGGTCGCGATGACGGCCAGGGGAGGTAAGCCATGACTGCGCGTAAAATTGAATTGAGTCGCCGCACGCTTTTGCAAACCGCAGCCGTTGCAGCTTTGCCAATACCGGCCATCGGGCAAGATATGCGGGCGCGCACTTTGCGGATGATCCCGTCGGCGAATTTGTCGTTCCTCGATCCGACGACCACCACGGCGGGGGTTTCGATCAACCACGGCTTTGCTGTGTTTGACTGCCTTTATGGCATTGACGGTAAGAACCAGCCCAAGCCGCAAATGGTGGAAGGGCACAGCGTTTCTGACGACAATAAAATCTGGACTTTCACCCTGCGCCCAGGACTGAAATTCCATGATGGGGAGCCGGTGCGCGGGCGGGACTGCATCGCCAGCATCAAACGATGGTCGGCACGCGACAGTTTCGGCCAGGCGCTGGCGGGCTTCACCGACCGGATGGATGCGCCCGATGACCGGAGTTTCCGCATCATCCTCAAGCGCCCGATGGGGGTGGTGCTCCAAGCGCTGTCGCATGCAGGGCCGACCCCGCTTTTCATTATGCCCGAACGGCTGGCGCTGACCGATCCGTTCAAACAGGTGACGGAGATGGTCGGGTCGGGACCATACAAGTTTCTGGCCAACGAATTCGTCTCCGGCAGCCGCATCGCCTATCAGCGCAACGATGCCTATGTGGCGCGCGATGAGCCGGCGGATTGGATGTCGGGTGGCAAACGGGCATATTTTGATCGGGTTGAATGGACGGTGGTCCCCGATCAGGCAACGGCGGCGGCGGCACTGACCAAGGGCGAAGTGGATTGGTACGAAGTGGCCCTGCTCGATCTGGTGCCGCAACTCAGCAAGAACCCCAATCTGGTGGTGCGCGATGCAAGTCCGTACGGCCTCGGGTCAATCGCGCGCTTCAACTTTCTGCATCCACCGTTCAATAACGTGGCGATCCGGCGGGTCGTGCGCGATGCGGTGAACCAGGTTGATTATATGCGGGCAATTCATGGCGACGATAACGGATTTGCCGAATGCTATGCGATGTTCCTGTGCGGACTGCCGGGGGTGACCGAGTATGGTCGGGCCACGATGAAGGGGCCGAAGGACTTCAACAAACTGCGCGCCGATCTGAAGGCGGCTGGCTACAATGGCGAGAAAGTGGTGATCATCAACCCCACTGACTATAGTTTCATTTCGAGCCAGGGGCAGATCACCGCTGATCTGCTGGGCCGCATTGGTTTCAACGTCGATCTGCTCGACATGGATTTTGGCACTTTGCTGCAACGGCGCAATTCCAAGGCGACGCCGGACAAAGGCGGTTGGAGCATGTTCCATACCAGTGCTGCGGCCCTCACGGTTTCCAACCCGGCCGAGAATTACAATACGCGCGGGCCAGCCGAGGGCGGCTGGGCAGGGTGGTATGTCAGCCCGGAGGCGGAAAAACATGCCGATGCCTGGATGTCGGCAACCGATGCGGCGGCACGCCAAGCGGCGTTTGATGCCGCCCAGCGCACGGCGATGGATGAGGTTCCATTTGTGCCGCTCGGCTTCTGGCGTCCCAAGACGGCTTACCGGAAGGATATTACCAATATGATCCACACCGGCTATGCGCTGTTCTGGAACGTCCGCCGCGCTTGAACCCCAACCGAGGAGCCTGAAATGGCCGAGACCCCAATTGCCGGCACCGTTCAACCCGGCTTCGAAAGCGTGCGCGCGGCCTTTGCCGCCAATTTCCAGCGCGATGGCGAAGATCGCGAAATCGGCGGGGCGGTCGCCGTTTATGTTCACGGGCGCTGCGTCGTCGATCTCTGGGGCGGCCACACCGATGCGGGGGAAACCAAACCCTGGGCGCGCGATACGCTGATCAATGTCTGGTCAGCGAGCAAGGGCGTGGTGTCGATTGCGGTGGCGATGCTGGTGGACCAAGGCCGGCTCAGCTACGACGACAAGGTGGCCAAGCATTGGCCGGAGTTTGCCGCCGGCGGCAAGGCCGATGTCACGGTCGGGCAGCTTGTGTCGCATCAAGCCGGGTTGAATGGTTTCGACGCGGCGGCCGTTACCGAGGATTTGTTCGACTGGGGGCTTTCCACCAGCCGGCTCGCAGCCCAGACGCCGGCTTGGGTGCCGGGAACGGCGGTGTCCTATCACGCCATTACCCATGGGTATTTGGCGGGGGAAGTGGTGCGCCGGGTGACCGGGCAGGATGTTGGCGGTTTCATCCGCGACGCACTTGCCGGGCCGTTGGGGGCGGATTTCCATATCGGTCTAGCGCACGCGCATGATTGGCGAGTAGCGGAAATGGTGGCGCCAGTCGCTGCATCTACCACCGCAATCGGCGCGGCCGACCAGTCCCCGATTGCCGCCCGCGCGGTCGGCAATCCCAAGCTCGATGCCACCGCCCCCAATCGGCGCGACTGGCGGGCGGCGCAAATTCCGGCGGCCAATGGGCAATCCTCGGCGCAGGGGCTGGGGCGGATTTATGCCGCCATCGCCAATGGCGGGGCGCTTGATGGCAGCACGGTGATCTCATCGGCGGGCATCGATCGGCTGCGGGCGGTGCGCCATCCGGGGCCGGACATGCTGTTGGGGCCACGGACATGGGCGGCAGGGGTATCACTAAACGTGCTGCCGAATTTCGGTCCGCATCCAGAAACCTTCGGTCATTCCGGTTGGGGTGGCGCTTATGGCTGCGCCAATGTCGAGCGCGGGGTGGCCATCGGCTATGTAATGAACCGGATGGGCGGCAGCCTGGTCGGCAATCCGCGCAGCGCCAGCCTGGCGGCGGCGGTGTTCGCCGTGGTGGACGCAGCATGAGCGCCGCAATGCTCACCGATATCGCCCAGGATCAGGCCGAACTGTCCGCGATCCGCCGCGATATCCATACGCACCCCGAAATGGGCTTCACCGAAACCCGCACCGCGGCCCTTGTTGCCGCCAAACTGCGCGAATGGGGGATCGAGGTGACCGAAGGGGTGGGGGGCACCGGGGTAGTCGGCGTGGTGCGCGGCACCAGGCCGCTGTCACCGTCCAACCGCGAACGCGCCATCGGGTTGCGCGCCGACATGGATGCGCTGTCGATCCATGAACAAACCGGGGCGGCCTATGCGTCAACCAATCCGGGCGTGATGCATGCCTGCGGGCATGACGGGCACACCACCATGCTGCTTGGTGCGGCAAAATATTTGTCACGCAACCGCGATTTCGCCGGCACGGTAAATTTGATCTTCCAACCTGACGAGGAAGGTGGCAAAGGCGCGCTGAAGATGCTCGCTGATGGATTGTTCGAACGCTTTCCCTGCGATGCGATCTACGGAATGCACAACATGCCAGGCTACGAGGTTGGCAAGTTCGCCCTCCGCACCGGCCCGTTGCTGGCCGGTACCGGGCTTTGGAAGGTGAATTTTCGCGGCAC
>JACMOQ010000669.1 GCA_014377905.1 Acetobacteraceae bacterium
ACCGAGACAGTTGGTTCCGGCCCGTTCCTGTTCCTGCGTGACCAGTGGAATCCCGGCAATAAGGCGGTTTACGTCAAGAACCCCGCCTACATCCCGCGTGCCGAGCCAGCCAGCGGCCTCGCCGGCGGGAAGGTCGCGCGGGTTGATCGGGTTGAACTGCTCGCCATCCCAGATGCCGCCACCGCCCATCAGGCGTTAATCAAGGGGGAGGTGGATTTTCTCGAAATCGTCAATCTCGACCTTGCCCCGATGCTGAAAATCCCCGGCATCCGGACCGAGGTTTTCGACAAAGGCGGCACCCGCGGCGTGCTGCGGCTGAACCACAGCTTGCCGCCCTTCGATCATCCCAAGGCGCGCGAGGCGATGCTGTGGTTGATCGACCAGGAAGCTTACATGAACGCCGCCATCGGGAACCCGGAATACTGGTCGGTGTGCGGCGCGATCTTTTCCTGCGGGTCGCCGATGGAAAGCAAGGCGGGCGTCGAATGGGTCCGTGGCCACAGCGTTGCCAAGGCGCGCGCGTTGTTCAAGGAAGCCGGCTACGATGGCCGCCCGGTGGTGATCCTGGACCCTACCGACTATAATTGGTTCCATCAGATGGCCCAGGTCACCGCGTCCTTGCTCAAGGAAGCCGGGGTTAACGCGCGGCTTGAAGCGATGGATTGGGCGACCGTTTTCACCCGCCGTGCCAGCCGGGCGCCTGCCGACAAGGGCGGCTGGAACATTTTCCACACCGGCTATAGCGGGGTCAACGCATTAGGCCCGATCGGCTTTTCCCACATGCCCGGCACCTGCGAAAAGGCCTGGTTCGGCTGGCCGTGCGACGCCAAAATTGAGGAACTGCGCCAGGCCTGGGCCGATGCCGCCCCTGGTGAAGCGCGCCAGAAAGCGATGGACGCGCTGCAAATCCGCAATTTCGAGGTCGGCATCGTGCTGCCCACCGGCCAGTGGGTCACGCCATCGGCCTATCGCAGCAACCTCAGCGGTTGGGTCAAAGTGCCCAACACGGCGGTATTCTGGGGCGTCGAAAAGAAATAGAGTGGCTCAACGAAGCGGCGAGGACAGCATCAAGATGGATAACATCGATCAAACTTTCATAGAATTCCAGGCGGCCGTCCAGGTCCGCCGCGCCGCCGAGGGGTGGTTGGCGGGGTTTGAAACCGCCCTTGCCGCGTGCGATCCCGCCGCGATCGGCGCGATGTTGCACCCGGACTGCCAATGGCGCGATGTTTTGGCGTTTACCTGGCACATCACCCCTGGCGAAGGCCGCGATGGTATTGCCGCCCGCCTTGCGCAGGAACAGCCACGCACCGCCGCGCACGGCTTCCATCTGCCGGCGACGCGCAAGGCGCCCCGCAAGGTGACCCGCCTCGGGGTTAATAGCATCGAGGCGCTGTT
Organism: Acetobacteraceae bacterium; assembly: GCA_014377905.1. GTDB lineage: Bacteria > Pseudomonadota > Alphaproteobacteria > Acetobacterales > Acetobacteraceae > CAITOL01. The sequence goes on from JACMOQ010000669.1 coordinate 1,399, forward strand.
CGAATTCAAGACCGCTGTCGGCCGCGGCGCCGGGCTGCTCCGCCTGTCGCCTGATGCGGAGGGCAGGATGTTGGCCTGGCATTTTTCCACCTCTCTTGAATCGCTCGATGGCCACGAGGAAAAGATCGGCGATAATCGCCCGACGGGGTCCGCCTATTCGCGCAATTTCGGCGGCGATAACTGGGCCGACATCCGCCGCAAAGCCACCGCGTACGAAGATCGGGAACCAACGGTTCTGGTGATCGGCGCCGCCCAGGCCGGGCTTTCGGTGGCAGCCCGGCTTAACCAGATCGGTGTCGATACGTTGGTTGTGGAGCAATGGCCGCGCATCGGCGATAGCTGGCGCAAACGCTACCACTCACTCGCGCTGCACAACTCGATCCATCTCAACCACCTGCCCTACCTGCATTTTCCGCCGACCTGGCCGAAATATATTCCCAAGGACATGCTGGGGAACTGGTTTGAATTCTACGCCGATGCCATGGAAATCAATTGCTGGACCGATACCGAATTCGCCAACGCCACATGGGACGACGGCGACAAGCGCTGGACGGTGCTGCTGAAACGTGGCGATGGCACCGAGCGTATTGTGCACCCGCGCCATCTGGTGTTTGCCAACGGGGTCAGTTCTTACCCGATGACCCCGGATATTGTCGGCCTTGAAGATTTTAAGGGCGATGTCATCCACACCGAAGGGTTCGATAGCGGTGCTGCATGGTCTGGCAAGCGCGCGCTGATCATTGGCACCGGCAGCAGCGCCAATGATGTGGCGCTCGACCTGCACAGCCACGGTGTCCACACCACGCTAATCCAGCGCGGCTCGACCACTGTTGTTTCGATCAACCCCAGCGCGCGGTTGAATGAGGCGATCTGGAACGAATTCGACGCGCTTGATGACGCCGATCTGGTGGTCGCCGCAGCCACCCACCCGATGATCCTCAAGGCTTATAAAGCTGTCGCCAAGCGGATGGTCGAACTCGACAAGGACATGATCGACG
>JACMOQ010000670.1 GCA_014377905.1 Acetobacteraceae bacterium
CCTGACCACATGGAGACTAAAAATGTTTGAAGCATACAAGACCATCAAAGCTCTCGTTTCCGACCGCCGTGGCATCACCGCCATGGAATACGCCGTCGTTGCCGGCGCAATCCTCGCCGTGGCGCTGACCGCGTTCAACGCGCTCGGCACCAAGCTGACGTCAATCATGGGCACCATTACGCTCTGATTTAGCCAAAATGTTTGCCAGGTCCACCCCATGTGGGCCTGGCAGGCAATCAGAACGTAGGCCCGGTTCCACCCCAGGCATCACGCCCCGCTCATATCATCGGAGATAGGCATATGTTCGATCTTTCGATACTCGTTCCCCAGGTCCCGCCATTGCTGATTGTGTTCACCGCCGCGCCGGCGTTCAGGCTGCGGCAGCGGAATAGTCATGCACACCCCCTATTCTCGCAGACAAATTCATTCAACCACCTGCTCCTCTCCCAACGTGGCATCACCGGCATGGAATACGCGGTTGTTGCGGGTGCGATTTCATCGGTTGCCTGGGTTGTTTTTGTGGCATTGGGCACAGCGTTCAGCGACACAGCCACCGGCACGCTGGTCTGACTGTCGGTAATCACCGCATGAGAGCCACAAATCGACCGTTACCGATCGGCTCGCCCTTTTCACCAGCCCAGCATACGCCGCGTCGAGCGGGCAGGACCAAGATCATGGTAGCGCTTTCAACCCAATTTCTGTTGCCCTTCGCCAGCATGGTGCTTCTGCTGGCCGCGGCGGCAACCGACCTCGCCTGGCGCATCATTCCCAATCGCATCCCGGTTCTGGTGGCCTCTCTGGGTTTGGTATCCCAATTCATCATTGGTGATCCGATCTGGTCGATGATCGGTGCAACGACTGCGTTTGCAATCTGCGCGGTTCTATGGCGCCTTCACGTCATCGGTGGCGGCGACGTCAAGCTGCTTGCAGCTGTTGCGCTCTGCGTTCCACCAGCGAATTTGCTCGGGCTTTATATGGCGATTGCCATGACGGGCACTGGGCTGGGATTGATTTACCTCGCCTTGAGGCCGGTTATGCGGCGCTTGGCGCCCCGCCTGCGGGCAGGCTTGTCAAAACCCGCCACGCTTGGCCAGCGGATCATGCGGGTTGAATTCTGGCGCATCGGCCGCGGCCGGTCGCTGCCCTACGGCATCGCCATCGCAGTGGGAACACTCACGGTAATTTTCCAGGGAATACACCAATGATACTGCGCTTCCTGCTGTTTGCCCTGATGGGAATTGGCATTATCGGCTTCACCGGCGTCGCCTGGATGGCATCCCATTCTAGCAACGAAGCGATCGCGGCGGCAGCACCTTTGGTGCCGGCCACCAAAATCAAGGTCGTTACGATTAACCGCGCAGTGCGGGCTGGGGTATTGCTGAAATCCGAAGACATCGGCGGCCGTGAAATTGCCAGTGACCTGCTAACCCCAGGGTATTCCGAGGACACCCCAGAAGCCCGCCGCGCGCTGATCGGTGCGATGGTGCGCCGACCGATGATTCTCGGCGATGCGCTGATGCCGACCGACGTGGCGCGCCCACGTGACTCAGGTTTTCTCGCAGCTGTGGTGGCCCCTGGAATGCGGGCGGTGACAGTGGGGGTGGATGCCATTACCGGCACTGCCGGGCTGATCTGGCCCGGCGATCATGTTGATGTTCTATTGTTGCAAGCCAATGATGACCGGACCAAACCAATCGGACGCCGGATTGTCTCCGAAACTATTTTGTCCTCAGCGCGGGTCGTCGCGATCGATCAGCAACTTGCCCAGGGCGCCGAGCCTGGTGCGAAAGAAGCTCCGGCCGCGCGCACAATCACCCTTGAGGTCGATCCACGTCAGGCCGAGCGCCTGGCAGTGGCGGCCCGGCTGGGGCGGCTGTCATTCACCGTGCTGGCATCCGACAGCCTTCCTGGGGATGCGACCGCGGTACTCCAGCCATCCAAGCCCGTCTATGCCGGTGACGTATCGAACGCTTTCCCCGACGAAGTTAAGCCGCTGCCGTTGAACTCAACCGTGATCAGGGTTTTCTCCGGCGCGAACAAGCCCGAGGAGTATCAATTCTGATGGTCGTTAATCGCAGAATCCCCCGCCAACCGCGCTCCTGGCGTCGCGCAAGCCTGGCGTTGGCGATCCTGCCCGGGTTTTTTGTCCCGGCAGGCGCGCAGGCACAGTTGCTCAAGCCCGATATCCCAGTTCCGGACATGACCCGGCCCAGCACGACGCCTCCGCCGCTGACCCGGGTGCCGACCAGGCGGCCGTCAGCGCGCACCACCGCCCCGGTCGATCCGGCCGCGGCTATTGCGACACCTGTCGCGGTCGTGCGGCAGCGGGTCACGTTCGAAGCGGGCTCTGGCCAGCTAGTCACGCTTCGCGCGCCGGCGGCCAATGTCTTCGTGGCAGACCCCAAGGTTGCCGATGTCCGCCCCGGTAGCGCCACATCGCTGTTCGTGTTCGGCCTCGCGCCGGGGCGCACCACGGTTGCGGCCCTGGATGATGAGGGTCACGCGGTCGCCGAATTCGATGTTACCGTGCGCGCGTCGTCGTTTAATGCCAACGCAGCTGAAGCCGCGGTTAACGCTTTAATGCCGGGGCTGGGCTTGCGGGTTGCAGCCCAGCCCAAGGGCTTGCTGGTCAGCGGCAGTGTCGCATCGCCGCAGGAGGCGGCCAGGGTGGCGGCTGTTGTGCGCAGTTTCCTGAACGACGGACAGACGCTGGAAGACCAGATCGGCGTTACCCAGCAATCGGTGCAGGTGCAATTGCGGGTGCGGATTGCCGAGATGTCGCGGGAAGTGACCCGCGGCCTCGGGATCAACTGGCAGGCGATGGGCAAGCTTGGCGGCGTCGGTTTGTTTAATCCGCTGAAAATGGCGTCAGACCTCGCGTTCGGAACGGCACGTGTTGGCAGTAACGATGCCAACGCTTTCATTGATGCATTGGCGACCGACAACCTTGCGCGGATTTTGGCAGAACCTAATCTCGTGGCGATGAGCGGCCAGACCGCATCGTTTCTCGCCGGCGGGGAGTTTCCTATCCCGGTTTCCGGCACCGCCGGCAGCGCAACTGCCGGGCCTTCGGTAACCGTCGAATACAAAAAATACGGCGTGCAGCTGTCGTTTCTGCCAACAGTGCTGGCGGATGGGCGGATCAATCTGAAAGTTGCCCCCGAGGTAAGCCAGCTCAGCAGCCAGGGCGCGGTGACGACTTCGACGATTACCGTGCCGGCCCTGGTCACACGACGGGCCGAAACAACGGTCGAACTTGGCAGCGGGGAGAGCTTCGCCATTGCCGGGCTGCTCCAGCAAAGCTCGACCCAGGCCGATACTGGTCTTCCCGGCATTGGTGACATTCCAGTGTTGGGCGCGTTGTTCCGATCGGACAAATACAAACGCGCCGAAACCGAACTGGTCATCATCGTCACCCCCTATGTGGTTCGCCCAGTCGGCAAGCCCGGCGCGCTGCAACTGCCGGGTGAGGATTTCCGGCCGCCATCGGACCTTGAACGCATTCTGGCGCTGCGCCAGATCGGCAGCGCGGGCGGGACGAAATTCACCGGCCAAATCCCTGGCCATGCAGGATTTGTGATGCAATGACCCGATTTGGCACCTTGCGACTGATGGGGATAATCGGCACGGTTCTGGCCCTTGGCGCCTGCAGCCAATACGAACCTTTCGAGCGGGTTGGCACCTGGCGTGCCGAAGGCAGCAACCAAGCGAACCTCGCCGCCATGGCCGCCAATCCGCTCGATCTGGTGCAAGGCCGCAGCGACCACTCGCCGCGCTTCAGGCAACCCGGCGACGCGGTCACCAATCTCTGGGCGACCAAACCCACCCAGACGCTACTGCCGGGCCTGAAGGGTGGCGGCTCCGGCGCGCCGGCGGCCGCACCATGAGCCCGCCCGGCGTCGAAATGGCCGACCAGGCACTGGACAATCTTGGCGCGTCGATCGCAACCCGCCCGGATCGCCCGCCGATCATAAGCTTCGTTGATGACGCGCTCACTGAAACCGCGTTGCGTGACGGGCTGGCCGATGTGCTGCCCGGGGCGATTGATAGCCGCCGTGGTGGCATCAAGGCCGCGATCGCGGCGATGCAGAAATCGGCCACTCCCTTGGTACTTATCGTGGATGTGTCATCGGAAAGCGATCCTCTCGATGCGCTCGGGAAACTATCTGAAGTCGTAGAACCCGACGTCAAGGTTCTGGTCATTGGACGCAGCGCTGATGTGGATTTTTACCGCGAGGTAACCCGCAGCATGGGCGCGCAGGAATATCTGTCCAAGCCCATCACCCGTGCCACCGTCACCCGCCATTTCGGACCCTTGGTGCTCGGGCAGACCCCGGCGGCGGCGGACGCGCAGGGCGGGCGGATTGTAGCTGTCGTCGGCGCGCATGGCGGGGCTGGCGCGTCAGTGGTCGCGGCCAGTCTGGCCTGGCATCTCGGGGTGGCACGCCGTCGTCATACCGTGTTGCTGGATGCCGATCTGCATCGCGGCGTCGGCGCGCTGCTTTTGAACACCGTTCCTGGCACCGGACTGCGGCTCGCGCTCGAAGCGCCCGAGCGGGTGGACGCGCTGCTGGCCGAGCGTGCGGCCCAGCCTGCCGCCGAGCGGCTGCATGTGCTGTCCTGCCAGGAAGACCTCGACCAGCAACCGAATTTCGCCCCCGAAGCTGCTGCGGTGCTGCTGGATGCGCTGCGTCGGCGCTATAATTTTATCGTCGGCGATGTGCCGCTGGCACCGATCCCGCTCTATCGCGACCTGCTGCGCCTGTGCCACCAGCGCATCATCGTCATGCTGCCAAACCTGGTCAGCATTCGCGATACGCTGCGCCTGATTGCCCTGACGCCGGGCCTGCGCCAGACCCAGCGCGCGGTTGTGGTGCTGAACCGGGTGGGCATGCCGGGCGGATTGTCGCGGCGCCAGGTCGAGGAATCGCTTGGCATGAAGGTCGATGTGCAGATCCCCGATCTGCCCAAGCAGGTTGCCGCCGCCGGCACCATGGGCGATCCGTCGGTCGCCATGAAGGCAGGATTTCGCGCCGGGATCATTGAACTTGCCCGCCAGGTTGCGGGTTCGGGGCTGATTGACGGCACTGGCACCGAGGACGGCCAGGACCGCGCCAAGAAAAGCTGGGGCGTAACGACATGGTTCAGGTGACGCAGGCGACCGCGGGCGGCTTTGGCAGGCGCGGCATCACGCCGCCATCGCCGGTAGATGAAACCCCGCTCGGCACCCAGCGCACCCTGGCCGAGGCGCCGCGCGAAGCGGTGCACGAACTGCGCAACGCCTGCCTCGCCCGGTTGGAACCGTCCGCCGTCGCCGCGGTTCCGCCCGATCGCCTGGCGGGGGAAGTTGAAGCCCTTATTTCTGAGATCGCCACTGAACGGCGGGTGCAGCTCAATGCGCGGGAGCAACGGGCGCTGGCGCGCGAGCTGGTCGCCGACATGATGGGGCTGGGGCCGCTTGAAGTCCTGCTCGAAGATGACGGCATTGCCGACATCATGGTCAACGGGCCGAACCGGGTGTTCATTGAACGCAACGGTCGGGTGGAATTGTCGGCGGTGCGGTTCCGCGACGATCAGCATTTGCAGGGCATCTGTCAGCGCATCGCAACCGGGGTCGGCAGGCGTATCGATGAGTCAAGCCCAATGGTCGATGCGCGACTGAAAGACGGCAGCCGGGTCAATATCGTGTTCCCGCCATTGGCCATCGATGGCGCCTGCGTGTCGATCCGCAAGTTCCGCAAGCGCGCCATCGCGCTTAGCGATCTGGTTGGCTTTGGCGCGATGACCCCGCCGATCGCGCAAGTGCTCGAAATCGCCTCAAAAATCCGGCTCAACGTGATTATTTCGGGGGGTACGGGATCGGGCAAGACCACCTTGCTCAATGCCATGTCGCGCCAGATCGGGGTGGCCGAGCGGGTGATCACCGTCGAAGACGCCGCCGAGTTGCAGTTGCAGCAGCCGCATGTGGTGCGGCTTGAAACCCGACCGCTCAGCCTTGAAGGGCGGGGTGAGGTGTCGCAGCGCGATCTGGTGCGCAATGCGCTGCGGATGCGGCCCGACCGGATTATCATCGGCGAGGTGCGCGGCGGCGAGGCGTTCGACATGTTGCAGGCGATGAACACCGGCCATGACGGCAGCATGTCGACCATCCACGCCAATAATACCCGCGACGCCGTCACCCGGATCGAGAATATGGTTCAGATGGGCCATATGGGACTGCCGATCACCGCCGTGCGCACCCAAATCGCCAGTGCAGTGCATCTGCTTGTCCAGGTTGAACGCCAGCGCGATGGCGGCCGGCGGCTAACCCAGGTGACCGAGGTTTGCGGCATTGAGGGCGAGATCATCATCCTCAATGACATTTTTCAATACAACGTGATGGGTGAAACCGCCGCCGGGCGCATCTTCGGCCACTACAAGGTCAGCCGGGCGCGGCCATCGTTTCATGCCCAGCTTTCCTATTATGGCCTTGAAGCCGCGTGGACGGCGGCGATGGAGGAGGCTGACCGTGGTAATTAACACCCAGCACATCATCGGGCTGCTCGCGTTCATCGCGCTCGGCTGCTCGGCCGCGGCCGGGATACTGATCACCTACGCCGAGGCCAATCGCAAACGGGTTGACGAACGGATGGCCGCGATCGGATCGCTGGCGGTGATGATGCGGTCACCCGCGATCATGCGGCGCATTTCGCGCGCCGCCCCGGGCGGGCAGACACCGCTGCAGCGCGTTGCCGGGCTGTTCGGTTTCGATCTGGCGCGGTCCAAGTATTATGCTGTTCATCCGATCATTATCCTGGTCGTTAGTCTGATCGGGGCACGCGCGCTCGCCTGGGCGCTGGAACTCGCGTTCGGCGATTACGCGTTGCTGGTGCTGCCGGTGATTTGGGCGGCACTGAGCAACATGGTGGTGGCGGTGATCGAAGGAAAGCGCAAACGGGTGATCATGGGACAGTTGCCGGACGCGCTGGCAATGATCGTGCGATCGGTCCGGGTGGGCGTGCCGGTCAGCGAGGCGATCCGGATTGTTGCGCGCGAAGCACCGATGCCGACTGCGGCCGAGTTTGCGCGCGTTGAGGCGGAGGCGACAATCGGGATGCCACTGGACCAGTCGTTACGCGCCATGGCAGTCCGTACCGGCGTGCCCGAATACAAGTTCTTCGCAACCACCATCAACCTGCAAGCACAAACCGGCGGCGGGCTGAGCGAAACCCTGGACGGGCTTGCCGACGTGGTGCGTAAGCGCCTGGCGCTGCGTGCCAAGGGCGAGGCGATGGCAGCCCAGGCCAAAACCAGTGCCATCGTGCTGGGGTTGATGCCGTTCATTTCCGGTGGCGGGATGTATTTTCTTAACCCCGACTATATCGGCCTGTTGTTTACCGATGCGCTAGGCAAACAAATGCTTGGCGTCGGGATTGCGATGCTCTGCACCGGCGGGTTGGTGATGTATACGATGATCAACAAGAGCCTGAGCTGAAGCCATGAAGTCGGAAACCATCACCCTTCTCGCCATGGGCTTTACGATGTTGGTCGTGGTGACCGCGTGGATGTTGCTGCGCCTGTCGCAAGACGATGCGCGGTTTGATATCCGGGTGAAGGATGCCCAGCGCAAACCGCAGGCGATGGCGCCGCAGACCAAACGGATACGCCCGGAGCATCGGCTGGTGGCGGCGGGAAAGGACATGATCAGTGGCATTGGCGAATGGATCGCCAATAGCGGCATGATGTCGCGCCGCATGCTCCTCGACCTCGAACAGACCCTGGCGTCATCGGGCCTGACAAGTTCAAACGCATTGGGGCTGTTCATCGGCAGCAAGATCCTGATGCTGACCACCTTTCCGTTGCTGATCCTGATGGCGTTGTACGGCGTGGTCGAGCCGATGACCAGCTATGGCGCCGCTGCCGGGGGCGCCGGGCTGGGTTTGCTCGCGCCCGATTGGCTCGTCCGCAAATTTCGCGCGAAATATGTCGAGCGGGTTTCAGGCGGCCTGCCCGACGCACTCGATCTGTTGCTGATCTGCGCCCAGTCGGGGCTGGCGATGGAGTCCAGCCTGTCACGGGTGGAAAACGAAATGCGCAGTGTGCATCCCGATCTTTCCTGGGAACTGGCGCAAACCGTGGCCGAATTGCAGATTCTGTCCGATAGCCGGGTGGCACTCGCCAATCTTGGCACCCGCACCAAACTCGACGGGTTCAAGCGGCTGAGTTCGACCCTGATCCAGACCATGCAGTTTGGCACCCCGCTCAGCGATGCGCTGCGGATGCTGGCGCAGGAAATGCGGCACGAGGTGATGATGAACTTCGAGGCAAAGGCGGCCCGTTTGCCGGTGCTGCTGACCTTGCCGATGGTGCTGTTCATCCTGCCGAGCGTGTTTATCGTAGTCGGTGGACCCGCGGTCATCCAACTCATGCGCGGCTTTATGGCATGACAATCAACAAGGAAACGACGATGCGCAATGTGTGGACCAGTGTTACGAAAGCCGCATGGCCGCTGCTGATTGTCACCGCGCTTTCGGCATGTGCCGGCGGGACCGAGCGCATTGCGGGCGGGGACACCAATGTGCAGATGGGGCGGGCAGCGCTGGCGGGCGGTGCACCTGCCATCGCGCTGCAGGTTGGTGCGGGTATGTTGAAGGACAACCCAAAGGATCAGGAAGCCCTGACGCTGCAAGCCGATGCGCTTTCGGCGCTCGGGCGTGGCATTGAGGCGGTTCCGGTTTATCGCCAGTTGCTGGCGCTCGATCCCGGATCGATCAACGCGCATATCGGCCTCGGCCGAGTGCTGATGGGCACAGATGCGGTGGCCGCCGAGGGTGAATTCCTGGCAGTGCTGGCCAAGGCGCCGAACACGCCGATCGCGGCCAATAATCTCGGGATTGCGCGCGACCTGCAGGGGCGGCATACCGAGGCGCAGGTGGCGTATCGTTCCGCCCTTGGCATGGCACCGTCGATGCAGGCTGCCAGTATTAACCTTGCACTTTCGCTCAGCATCAGTGGGCGGCCTGCCGAGGCGATCCCGCTGCTGCGGCCGTTGGCCGAGGCGCCGACGGCGGACGTCAAAACCCGCCAGGATCTTGCCGTTGCATTGGCGATGGCCGGTGACCGGGCGGGTGCCGCCAGGCTATTGGGGCGCGACATGTCGCAGGCCGAGGTGGAGGTCGCACTCCGCCACTACGTGGCACTTGCGAAGCGCTGACCGTTGCGTGTCATCCCACTGCACCCCGCATTCCCGGCAGGGACGATGATGAATGTGCTGATCCTGTCCAACCGTCCCGCCATCGATGCGATGGTGCTGACCTTGCTGAACCAGAGCCGTGACCGTCCGCGATTGTTCCGGGTCGCATCCTATGCCGAATTGCGCAATCTGTTGCCCCATGCCCGCTGCGATACGCTGGTCATCGATACGCGGATTGTCGGGTATGGGCGTGAATTTGATGAAAACTGCCTGCGCCGGCAGCATCCGGGGCTGCCGATCATTACGCTCGATGCTGAAAACCTGCCGCCCCCCCACGATACCGACAGCTGCGATCATCTGTTGCGGGCGGTGCGGCTGATTGCACCGCAAGCGGAAATGGTATCGCCAACCCAGCCGCCGGGCGGGTCGCCGGGCGGGCGGCTGGCAATGCTGGATTTGACCGCCCGCCAGCGCGAGGTTCTGGCCCTGTTGCGCCAGGGTTGCACGACCCGCGAAATCGCCGAGGTGCTTGCGGTTGCGGTGTCGACGGTAAAATCGCATCTGCGCGCGCTTTATCGCCAACTCGGCGCCAGCAACCGGGTGGAAGCGGTGATGAGGGCGCCGCGCGGCGTTTTATATCTGGTTCCATCCGAAAATTAACCGTTTTGGCCGGACAAACCCAGTTGCCATGTGCGCCGCGAACTCCGTAGCATTGGATTTTAACCAATATAGGATTTAGCGATGAAGCGCAGAGACGTCTTGAAGACGGGTGCGGTGGCGGGCCTTGCCGGTTTGGCGCGGCCCGCTTTGGCCCAGGGCAGCCGGGTGCTGCGGTTTGTGCCGCAAGCCAATCTGTCGAGCCCGGACCCGATCTGGACCACGGCCACTGTTGCCTACATTCATGGCTACATGATCTGGGACACGTTGTACGGGCTGGATGAAAAACTTATGCCGCAGCCGCAGATGGCGGCGGGGCACGAGGAATCAGCCGATGGCCTCACGTTTACCATTACACTTCGTGAAGGATTAAAATTCACCGACGGCGCCCCGGTGCGGGCAGCCGATTGCGTGCAATCCATCATCCGCTGGTCCAAGCGCAACCCGATGGGCGGCACCTTGATGGCGCGCTGCAACGAATTGGTGGCGTTGGACGACAAGCGCCTGCAATTCCGGATGAAGAAGCGCTTTCCGATCACCGCCTATGTGCTGGGCGGCGAAGGCTGCTTCATTATGCCCGAACGCATTGCCAAGACCGATGCCTTCACCATGGTGACCGAATATGTTGGCTCTGGCCCATATCGGTTCCTGCGTGACGAATGGGTCTCGGGCGCGTCGGCGGCTTATGCCCGCAACGCCGATTATGTGCCGCGCCAGGAGGCGCCATCGATGTGGTCGGGCGGGAAGGTCGCCAATTTCGATCGCGTCGAATGGAAGATTATGCCGGACCCGGCCACGGCATCGGCGGCGTTGCAGCGTGGCGAAATCGACTGGTGGGAAAACCCGCTACCCGATCTGGTGCCGCAATTGCGCAAGGCGCCGGGCATCAAGACTGAAGTGCTTGACCCGCTGGGCGCGCTCGGGGTGGTGCGCTTCAACCATCTCCACGCGCCGTTTGATAACGTCAAGCTGCGCCGGGCGCTGATCGCCGGCATTGATCAGAATGAGTGCATTCTGGCCAATTACGGTGATCTGGCCGGCGAGCTGGGCCGCACCGGGGCGGGCTTCTTTACTGCCGGATCACCCTACGCCAACACGGCCGGCATGGAGGCGCTGACCAGCAAGCGCGACATGGCGCTGGTGCGCAAACTGGTCGCCGAGAGCGGCTACAAGGGCGAGGAAGTGGTGCTGATGTCACCGACCGATCAGCCCGGCTTGCAGGCAACTTGCCAGGTGGTGGCTGATTATTTCAAGAAGGCCGGGTTGAACGTTGCCTACACGTCGATGGACTGGGGCACCCTTGTTGCCCGCCGCGCCAAGAAGGAACCGCCGTCGCAGGGTGGCTGGAGTGTGTTCTGCACCACATGGGCCGGGCTTGCGACCTCCAATCCCGGCAGCAGCCAAATCCTGCGCGGCAACGGCGTCGACGGTTGGTTCGGTTGGGCAACTATGCCGAAGATGGAGGCGCTGCGCGACCAGTGGTTCGATGCCCCCGACCTCGCCGCCCAGCAGGAAATCACCAAAGCGATGCAGGTGCAGGCGTTCGAGGATGTGCCGGTGCTGCCGACGGGGATGTATTTCAGCCCGACCGCCTATCGCAGCAACCTGACCGGGGTGATCAAGTCCGGCGTGGCGCTGATGTGGGGGGTCAAGCGGGTTTAAGCCCCAACAACGCTCCCCCGGCGCCACTCTGGCCACACGACCGAAATGAGTTAGAGTGGCGCCAAGTTTTGGGAGCAAATCCATGCATATCGGCGCGTCGATGTTTTTTACCGACTATTCCATGTCCCCGGCCGAGCTTGGCCGGGCACTGGAAGAACGTGGGTTTGAGTCCGTGTGGGCACCGGAACACTCCCACATCCCGGCGTCGCGCCGCACGCCGTTCCCCGGCGGCATCGACCTGCCCAAGCGCTATTATGATTGCATGGACCCGTTCGTTTCGCTGACGGCGGCCGCCGCGGTCACCAAGAATTTGCGCATTGGCACCGGGGTTTGCCTGGTCAACCAACGCGACGTTATCCAGACTGCCAAGCAGGTCGCATCCATTGACCAGATTTCCGCCGGGCGCTTTCTGTTCGGCATTGGCGTGGGCTGGAACGCCGAGGAAATGGAAAATCACGGTACTGTGTTTGAAAGCCGCGCCAAGCTGGTGCGGGAGCGTATCGAGGCGATGAAGGAAATCTGGACCAAGTCCAAAGCCGAATATCACGGCGAACTGGTCAATTTCGATCCGGTCTATGCTTGGCCGAAGCCGGTGACCAAGCCGCATCCCCCGGTTATTGTTGGCGGCGCCTTCCCGCAAAGTGCGCGGCGTGCCATTCGTTACGGCAACGGCTGGATCCCGATCGCCGGCCGCGCCGCTTATGGCGATATTTCGGTGCTGATGCCGAAATTCCACGCCATGGCTCGCGAAGCCGGGCGCGATCCGTCCGAACTGCCGGTATCGATGTTCGGCGGCCAGGAAGACCTCGGCAAGATGAAAGAATGGCGCGATCTTGGGGTCGAGCGTGTGGTGGTGTCGCTTGATTCAGAGAAAGCAGATGCGATCCTGCCGATCCTGGACCGTTGGGCGACAATTATTCGCAGCCTGGCAGCGTAGGCGCCGGAAAAGCGCTTGCGACACGGCGCGGTTAGGTTCATAAGCCATATCAGTGGGCTGTCGCCCATTGCTCGTATAGAACTTCAGCTTAACCGTCCCTTCTTTGGAGGAATGCCGCCATGTTCTCCCGCCGGTCGCTTTTTACTGCCCTGGTCGCAGGGGTTTCCAGCCTCGCCGTGGTGCCTGCCGCATTCGCTGCATCGACGGCCAAGCCCAAGAAGAAGATCGCTAAGGCTTCCACGCATGGCAAGCAGCACGCCAAGGCCAAGCCACGCGTGGCCAAGCCGGTCACCCAGAGCTGAGCCTGGCGCGATAGGCTGACGCTGCCCGGGGGTCGGCCCCGAAACGCGATGGAGACAGCATGCGTTGGACGCGCCGGACGGTGGCGACCGGGTTGGCACTTGCTGCCGCACGGATGCTCGCCCCCCAGGCGGCGCAGGCGCAAAAACCTGCCGATACCTTGCGCATCGCCTGGATCGGCGGGGTCACCACACTTGACCCCTACTATAATCAGCAGCGCGTTGGGCTGGTCATCGCCCATCATGCGTTTGACGGCCTGGTGCATCGCGATCCGGTGACCTTCGCCATCAAGCCGCTCCTGGCAAGCGCGTGGCGGGCCGTTGATGACACCACGTTCGAATTTGATCTCCGCCAAAACGTGACCTTCCACGACGGCAGCCGCTTCAGTGCCGATGACGTGGTCTACACTTTCAACACTATTCTGACCGATCCGGCAGTGTCGGTGCCGAGCAATTATCATTGGCTGTCCGGCGCCGAGAAGATCGACGATTACAAGATCCGCTTAAGGCTCAAGCGCATCTTTCCCGCGGCATTGGAATACCTCGCCATGGTCATGCCGATCTGGCCGAAGGCGCGCCGGACCGCACTTGGGGAAGCTGGCTACGCAAAGCTGCCCATCGGCTGCGGCCCGTACCGCATCACCAGCATCACCGGGCAAAACGAGATCGAGCTGGCGCGGTTCGGCGATTACTATCCGGAAAGCCCCAAGGCACGGCCGTCTATCGCCCGGCTGTCGATCCGCGCCTACGACACCCCCGAAGCGTTGTCAGCCGCGATCGCCCAGGATCGCGCGGATTGGAGCTGGGGGATCGGGCTGGATGAGTTTACCCGCCTGTCGCAACTGCCTGGCTGGATCGGGGTGCAGGCCGAAAGCATGAGGGTGGGGTATTTGTCGCTTGATGCCGCCGGGCGCACCGGGGCGGATAATCCGCTAACCAAACTCAAGACCCGTCAGGCGATTTTCCATGCCATCGATCGGGGCAAAATCGCCAAGGAACTGATCGCCGGTGGCGCGCGGGTGGCCGACGCGCCGTGTTATCCAACCCAATTCGGTTGCGACGCCAACGCAGCGGTGCGTTATACTTATGACCCGGCTTTGGCCAGGACCCTGCTGGCAGAAGCCGGCTACCCGAACGGCTTTGAAACCGATTTGGTCAGCTACGTTCTGCCATCCATTACTACCGCGGTGCAGACCTACCTCAAGGCGGTTGGCATTAGCGCCACCATCCAGCAACTGCCAACTTCGGCGGCGATCGCACGATCGCGCGAAGGCCGGTCGCCGCTCGATATGGGAAGCTGGGGCAGCTACTCGATCAATGATGTCACCGCGATTCTGCCGTATTTTTTCACCTTCACCGATGCCGATTACGTGCGCGACGCAGAGCTGAAATCCCTGGTCGAGCAAGGTGGCGCCAACACCGATGTTGACGCGCGGCGCAAGTTCTACCGGGCAGCGGTGAAGCTGATCACCGAGAAAGCCTATTGGCTGCCGTTGCATACATACTCGACCACTTATGTATACCGTCGGGAACTGGCTTTCAAATCGTTTCCGGATGAGTTACCACGGTTTTATCTGGCGAGTTGGAAGTAATACCAAGCGTCCGAGAGCGTGATCCGATCATGTTAAATCAGGGGGCACGCTAAGGATCTTGTTTTTTCCGGTCACCTTTGTCAGTTCAAACGGCGGCGTTCGAAACGATGCTGGCCGTGGTGGACAACTCCCGCTCCACTGCATGGCCGTTGGATTTCAGGCTGGCGATGGTGTCAGCGAGCCGTGATCCGACCGGTACGCCTGCCTCGGCGGTTGCCGCGAGCCAACTGGCCGACTTTGCCAGTTGCGGCAGGCCAAGCTCGGCCGCATCGGTGGCAATCTGCTGGGCGAGTGTCGCAAGCTTCGCCATCTGCTTGCCATCTGCGAAATTCTGCAATGAATTGGCGTCGCGATGATACGCGGCGATGAAAGCGCGGGCTTTGGCGGGGACGGTCGACAGGTCCAGGCGTACGCGGGCTGCAAGGTCGCCATTCGCTTCACGGACATCGGTCGGGGCGGAGGTCGGGGCGCGGGCAACCTTCATGACCAGGTCTGCAAGTTGCGAC
>JACMOQ010000089.1 GCA_014377905.1 Acetobacteraceae bacterium
ATGGGTCGCACCTCGCTGGCATTTGCCGGGGTAGAGTGCACGCCATCAGCGTCGAAGCAAAGGCACCGCCTGCGTCAACCAACGATGCAACTCGCTTGGCTGCAGCGGTTTGAAAAGTACCGGGATCTGATACAGGCTGCAGGCTGCCAATTCCTGGCGGCCAAACGACCCCGACAATATGACCGTCGGCAACCGCTTCCCAACACGGCGGGCGACGCCCAACGCAATATCGAGCCCTGTCCGCGGCGGCATACCCGGCACTGAGAGACCGAGGTCAAAATCGGCCACTACCGCCGCCGCGTAGAGATGATCGCCCGATTGAGGCAGCCCGAGCGTCGCATCGAGCGCCAGGGCGCGCCAACCCCAGCCAGCAATCCAGGCAACAAGCTCCGCCTGCAAGACGGCGTCGTCCTCAAACACTAGAATTGGTCGGCGCGTCGGTTCTTTCATGCTCGCTCATTACCGTGGACATGCAATCCGGCATAGCGTCACGACTCTACGTGGCTTTAAAAATATCAAGGCATACCCAACACGGTATATCAGTGCCGGTGGATTGACGGGGCCGGCGGAACCAATCACCAGTTTGCCGATTGAAACCTTTCAGCCGGAGTTCTGCGATGCGCGCAATTGGCCCATTTCTGCTTGATGCGTTCCGGTTAGCCCGTCCCTATTTCAACTCAGAGGAACGCTGGTCGGCCTGCGGGCTTTTGGTGCTGATTGTTGGACTACGCTTATTGCTAGTTGGCATCAACGTTGTACTTAATTTTTGGAATGGGGCATTTTACAACGCCTTGCAAGACAAGGACTGGGATAGCTTCATCAGCCTGCTGGTATTTTATAAATGGAACGATCAAGGGTTCCTGCCTGGGTTTTGCAGCCTTGCGGCCTGCTTTGTATTGATCGCGGTCTACCGCACCTGGTTCACCCAACAATTGACGATCAAATGGCGGCGCTGGATGACCCTGCAGCTGCAATCTGCCTGGCTCGGTGATCGCGCCTATTGGCATCTCAGCCTGCGCGCATCGGCCGCAAGCTCGACAGACGGACAGCCCACTGACAACCCGGACCAACGTATCGCCGAAGATGTGAAGGGCTTCATTGAAAGCACCCTGCTCCTGACCCTCGGGTTGATCTCGGCCGTGGTTACCCTAGCAAGCTTTGTCGCCATTTTGTGGGGTCTGTCGGGCATGCTGGAAGTCTGGGACATCCAGATTCCGGGTTACATGGTTTGGATCGCACTGGTTTATTCAATCATCGGCACCTGGGTTGCTCATCTGGTTGGCAAACCGCTGGCCGGGCTGCGCTTCCGTCAGCAAAAGGTCGAGGCTGATTTCCGCTTCGCCCTCGCCCGGCTGCGGGAAAATGTCGAAGGAATTGCGCTCTATCGAGGCGAAGCGCAGGAATCCGCCAGCCTGCGCACCCGCTTCGGCGCCTTGATCGACAACTGGTATCAGATCATGCGCAAAACCAAGCAACTGACGTCGGTCACTGCTGTCTACGACCAGACTGCGGTGGTCTTTCCGTTGGTGATTGCAGCACCGCGATATTTTTCCGGTCAGATCACCCTCGGTGCGCTAACTCAAACCGCTGGCGCGTTTCGCCAGGTAGAGGATTCGCTTTCGTTCTTCGTTCACGCATATCAAGAACTGGCCAATTGGCGCGCAACCGTTGATCGACTTGTCAGTTTTCAGGCAGCCATTGATGCCATCGGTCGCGACGGCGCGGGACAGCTCACGACCACGCGATCACCGGACACTGCTTGGCACGCCAGTAACCTCACCCTGACATTGCCCGATGGTCGGACCTTACTGCACGACGCCGATCTAACCCTCGTTGCCGGACAATCTTTGCTGATCACCGGACGGTCCGGCCTCGGCAAATCCACCATCTTCCGGGCCCTCGCGGGAATTTGGCCATATGGTGACGGCACCATCACCGCGCCGGCCGGAACCCATATGTTCTTGCCACAAAGGCCTTATCTGCCGCTCGGGACATTGCGCGCCGCCGCCGCATACCCGGCGGTTGCGACCGCCATCCCCGACGATTCCATTCGCTCGGCCCTAACCCAGGTCGGGCTAGCGCACTTGCTTTCCCGTCTCGATGTCGAGGATAGCTGGTCCCAACGCCTGTCGGGCGGTGAACAACAGCGCCTTGCCGTCGCCCGCGCGTTGCTCGCCAAACCTGACTGGCTGTTCCTCGATGAAGCAACTTCGAGCCTCGACCCTGAAGCCGAGCTCGAGCTCTATGGCTTACTGAAATCCCAACTTCCCAACACGACGATCGTTTCCATCGCCCATCGCCAGGCCCTCGCACCGCTCCATGATCGCCGCCTGACCTTTACGCGCGACGCGACGGGCAAGGGGATTGTAGGGTAGAGAGCGCCGGCTTCACCCAACCCCCATCCCAACCCCATCGCGGCGCGGGTCGCCAGCTGCGTGCCAGTCGGTGCCGCTGCGAATAATGCATTGGGTCCCGCCATCGAGGCGCTTGTTGACCACCCAATGGCCGCGCTCGCCAAGCGGCCGCTCCAGATGGCCCAGGCGCGGCTCGATTTCAGTCAGGCCGTTCCAGTTGAGCACATGCGGAGCAGCAACGATCGCCTGCGGATCGCGCATGCCGCCGGCCAGACGCAGCAGCGCATTGGCGACATAGCCGATAATCCGGTAACCGCCGCCAGCACCAAGGGCGGCGATCGGCATGCCTGTCGCGTCGAGCACCAGCAGCGGTGCAATTGTTGTCTTGGCGCGCTTCCCCGGCGCAATTGCATTGGCCGGCATAACCCCGTCGGTTGCCCCTTCGGTCGCAAAGTTTGTCATCACGTTATTAAGGTAGAAGCCACCAACAGCGATACGGGCGCCGAAATTCTGGTTGATGGTCGTCGTCATTGACACCGTCATGCCATGTGCATCAGCAATCGAAAGATGGCTGGTCATGCTGCCACCAAGCGTGAACCGGCCTTTGGGCAGCCGATCCATCCGATGGGACGGCGATAGCAGCGATGCGCGTTCGTCAAGATAGTTGGGGTCGAGCATATCCGCCGGGTTCATCGGATCGAACGCCGGGTCGGCAAAAGGCGCACGCTCGGCGAATGCCAGTCTTCCAGCTTCGGCAAGAATATGCGCTTGGTGTTCAGTGATCGTTTCGTCCAGGCTGGTAACCCCGAAACGGGCGGCGATGGCAATAATCTGAGCCGCAGCCAGGGCACCGTAGGTGGGCAACGCGCCCCCAAGCACCGTGAGTTGGCCCAACTGAAATTTCAGCGGCGCGCGTTCGACCGCGCGGTAGGTTTCCAGGTCCACCGGGGTCATCTTTCCAGCGAACGGATCATCACGAATAGCTCTAACAATCGCTGCTGCGGTTTCGCCCTGATAGAATTCCTCAACCCCTTGGGAGGCGATGCGGGCCATCGTCGTAGCAAGTGCCGGGTTACGCAGCATAGTGCCAGGCAGCAGCGCCAGATCATTGCCGCCGCAAAAAAGCTTACGGGCAAAGGCCTCATCCCGCATTGCCGGTATTTCCTGCAAGGTGCGCCACAGATAGGGAGATAGAGCGAACCCATCCGTCGCCGCCTCAATCACCGGGGCAAACAAGGCCGACCAAGGCAAACGCCCAAAGCGGGCATGCGCGTCGGCCAACGCCCGCATCGCACCAGGAACGCCGACCGTCCGGCCACCAAACAAGGCGCGATCACCGGGAATCGGTCGACCGTCATAATCGCGCACCAAACGCGCCGGCGCGTTGGCCGGAGCGGATGACAGCCCATCGAGGCAAACCGTTTCGCAGCCCCTATGCACCAACAGCATCGCCCCACCGCCGAGGCCGGATGCGTTGGGTTCCACCAAAGTCAGCATCGCCTGTGCGGCAATCGCGGAATCGACCGCACTGCCGCCTTGGCGCAGCATGGTCGCCGCTGCCCAGGATGCCATCGGGTTGGCGGTCGCCGCTACCGCCTGCCCGACGGCCGCGCGTGTGCGGGAAAGATCAAAGTCGAGCCAGGATTCCGGGCTACGGGCGAAAGCGTCACGAAGGGTCGGGCGCATTTTTGATGAAGCAGTCCTTGTGCAATCAGTGTCCTGGCCGCCACACTGGCGACGAAACCCACGGGGAATAGATGCGAATTTTCAACCTCGGCTTTTGCGCCACGCTTCTGCTAAGCGCAATTGCCGCCGCCCAACCCCGCCGTGATCTGGTCGTCGGCATGGTGCAGTTCCCACCTGACATGCACCCCAACATCACCAACACCTCAATTAAGGACTACATCGCCAATACCTCCCGCCGCCCGATGACCGGATTTTCCGCGTCGGGCCAGGTGATTTGCCTGCTGTGCACCGAGGTGCCGACGCTCGCCAACGGCCGCGCCAAAATCATCACCCGAACCGATGGCAGCACCGGCATGGAGGTTCGCTTTACCCTCAAGCCCGATTTGTTCTGGGGCGACGGCAAACCTGTCTCCGCTGGCGATGTCGCCTTCGCCTTCACCGTTTCACAAAGCTTCACCCCGTCCCCCACGGTCGATGCTATTGATGCGCTTGATGCCACCACCATCCGGGTGACGATGAAGCGCGTCGCCTATGATTTTGACCGTTTCGGCTCGGCCTACGCGGTGCCGCTGCCGGAACACATCGAGGGACCAATTTTCCGCGCCGCAAGCGATCCGCTCGATTACGGACGCAAGTCTGAGATCAATCGCCATCCGGACAATCCGGGCCTCTGGTTCGGCCCTTACCGGGTCGCCGATTTTCGCCCCAACGAACAAATCACCCTCCTGCCCAATCCACACTGGAAAGGCAGCAAGCCGCATTTTGACAAAATCACCATGCGCCTGGTGGAAAACACTGCCGCGCTTCAGGCCAATCTGCTCGCCGGCGATGTCGATATCGTCGCTCCCGGCAATCTTGGCATCACCCTCGACCAAATCAACGGCCTCGCCAAAACTGCCACGGACAAGTTCGACATCGAGTTTATTCCCGCCGTCACCAGTTACGAACATCTCGCCCTCAAACTCGAAAACCCGCTGCTCCACGACAAACGGGTCCGCCAGGCGATAGCGATGGCGATCGACCGCAAGACCATCATCGCCAAGCTTTTCGAGGGGCGCCTGCAAATCGCCGACAGCTTCATGCACCCGAGCCTCGCCAACTACGATCCCGCGGTCCGGTCCTACCCCTACGACCCCAAAGCCGCGCGCGCCTTGCTTGCCACCGCTGGGTTCAAGCCCGGCCCGGATGGCATCCTGCTGAGCCCAACCGGGGAACGCTTTTCGCTCGAAATCACCTCCACCGCCGGCAACCGGTCGCGCGAACTGGTCGAGCAGGTGTTGCAGACCATGTTCAAATCGGTCGGCATCGACCTCGCGGTCAAAAACGTGCCGCCCCGCGTGTTCTTTGGCGAGGTCGTACGCCGGCGCGAATTTACCGGCCTTGCCATGTTCCAGTCCGACCCGCCGATGGACTGGGTGCCGATCCCTTATTTCCACAGCCGGTTCATTCCAAGTGCTGCCAATAATTTCTCTGGTGTCAATTATTCCGGCATCGCCAATCCGGACCTCGATGCCGCCCTCGATGCCGCGCTGGGCGAACTCGACCCTACCAAACGCAAAACCTTATGGAAAACCATCCTCGACATCGCCGCCGACGAACAGGCCGAGATCAATCTGTTCTTCGCAACCTCCGCCGTCGTGGCGCCGAAATGGATGACAGGCGTGCGCAATCTTGACCGCTTTGGAACGCCAACCCTGTGGGTGGAGGACTGGCGGGTAAAATAGTCAGGCGATAGTTTCCTGTCGAGAAACCTAAAGCCAACGAGCCTGATCTTTGCCCACCATCGCGAGCCCTTGCACGGCGCTCCAGAGGGACATGACGGGTTTGGGGAAGGTTCTCGATCGCAACGCTTGGTCTCGCGATGACGATGGCTTGGTTTTTTCGGGTTCTCACGACGACGGAGTGTCATTAAAAGAAGGCCTTCCGTCCCCTTGAGTGACCAGATAACCTCCACCTTAAGGAGACCCCAATATGCCCACAACCAAGCTTGACGCCCTGATCATCGGCGCCGGTTTTGCCGGCCTTTACCAATTGCTGTGCCTGCGCGACCGGCAGGGCCTCAATGTGCAGGTGGTCGAGGCCGGTGGCGGCGTCGGCGGCACCTGGTTTTGGAACCGCTATCCCGGCGCGCGCTGCGATTCCGAGAGCCATTCCTATTGCTATTCGTTTTCGCCAGAACTTACCCAGGAATGGCAGTGGTCGGAGCGCTATCCGCAGCAGCCCGAGATCATGCGCTACCTCAATCACGTTACTGACCGCTTCGATCTGCGCCGCAGCATAAGCTTCAATTCAAGCGTGACCGAGGCGCATTACGATGCCGCCGAAAACCGCTGGCAAGTGACAACCGTTGCCGGCGAGCATTATTCGGTCACCTACTTGATTACCGCCGTCGGATGTCTGTCAACCGCCAACGTGCCCAGCATCACCGGCTTGAAAGACTTTAGCGGCAAGTGGTACCACACCGGCGAATGGCCGCATGACGGGGTTGATTTCACCGGCAAGCGGGTCGGCATCATCGGCACCGGTTCAACCGGCATCCAGGCCATTCCTGTCATCGCCGAAACTGCCGCCCATCTCACCGTGTTCCAGCGCACCGCCAATTACAGCGTGCCCGCCCGCAACGTGCCGCTTACCGAGCAATTCCAGCAACACGTGCGCGACAACGCGGCCCAAATCCGCGCCACCATGCACAGCACCGCCAACGGCCACCCCTTCGTAGTCGAGGATCAGTCGGTGTTCGACGTCACCGACGAACAACGGACAGCGATTTTCGAGGCTGCCTGGGCCAAAGGCGGTCTGCAATTCCGCGCCAATTTCCGCGACATCACCACTGACCTCGCCGCCAACGCCACCGCAGCCAACTTCATCAAAGCCAAAATCCGCGGTATTGTCACCAACCCCGAAACCGCCGAAAAACTCGCTGACATCGACCATCCCTATGCCGCCAAGCGCCCGCCGATCGATAGCGATTATTTTGAGACCTACAACCGCGACAACGTCGATCTCGTCGATGTCCGATCAGTCCCGATTACCCAAATAACGTGCACCGGCATCGCCACCAAAAACGCCGAATATCCCGTCGACATCATCGTCTTCGCCACCGGGTTCGACGCCATGACCGGCCCAATGCTGCGGATCGACATCACCGGGCGCGACGGCCTCAAGCTGCGTGACGCCTGGGAGGCCGGCCCGACCAATTATCTTGGTCTGCAAATTCCCGGCTTTCCCAACCTGTTCACCGTCACCGGCCCCGGCAGCCCGTCGGTGCTGTGCAACATGCCCGTCGCAATCGAACAACACGCCGAATGGATCGCCGACTGCATCGCCTATATGCGCGTCCATGGCATCGCGACCGCCGAAGCCACCCAGGCCGCAGCCATCGAATGGATAGGCCAGGTTAACGACGCCGCTAACGCAACGCTTCTGCCCCATGCCAAGCATTCCTGGTATCTCGGCGCCAACATCCCCGGCAAGCCACGCATTTTCATGCCCTATGCCGGCGGGATGGCCCGCTATCGCGAAATTTGCGCCGACGTCGCGGCGCGAGGGTATATTGGATTCGCCTTGGCAGGGACAAACGCTTCTCCCTTTCCCGCCGGGTAAGGGTAGGGGTGAGGGTGCCTCCAACCCTACCAAACCACCGAATGCACCTCCCCGGTCTGCGCATTCACCAACCCCTCCGTCGCCTGCTCGCATGGAGCCACCAGCACCCATTGCCACGGCGCGCAGGTCAGAGTCGCAAAGATCAGCCGCTCCGGAAATCCGGGAAGCCAGCGCGGATGGAAGCTCGGTTCATACATCCAATCGACTTTCGCACCCTCGGCATAAAGCACCTGCATTTCGGCATCGAGTTCCTCGGGCGGCCGACAGGTCATCAACCCGCCAACCTCGTAATGAACCTGCGCCACCACTGCCCCGCCGCGCACCAGCACCCAGCCGCCCTGCATCGCATTCAGCGTGTTGACCACCAGCGCCATCGCCGCGTGTGACGACCCGCACACCCAAATATTATGCTTGTCATGCATGACAGAGCAGCCCAGCGCGGTGTCCGGATCGCGCGGTCCGCAGCCGAGCCAGAACATTTTCGAGATTTTCCCATCGCCGGAAAACCTGTCGACGATCGCGAATTTGGTCAGATTCCGCGCCGGATCGCGCTGCACCTCGCCATTGGCCACTGGCAGCTCCATGGTGATGAAACCATCGGTCCAGTGAAACGGCTGCAGTACGGCGGCGTGCATGGTGGTACGCCCCGGCAGCGCCGGCAGCGCGAAATCGGCCGCCGTGATCTCGCGCCCGATATCCACCGTCTTGGTCGCCCAATCCGGCCAGGCGATCTTCGGCACATTGCCGGTAAAGTGCAGCCCGTCACTAACTTGCTGCCCGTCGGCCCAAACCTTCGCAATCTTCAGGCTGGCAACGTCAGATAGCAGTACCACATCGGCGAACCGCCCCGGCGCGATGCTGCCAACCCATTGGGTCAACCGCATATGCCGCGCCGGATTGGTCGTCACGCATTGAATGGCAATCTCCGGCGCCACCCGCAGACTGATCGCGAGCCGGGCATTATAATCGCTGGCGCCGAGCTTGACCGTATCGGACGCTGACCGGTCATCGGTGGTAAACGCAATCTGCGACCAATCGGCCAGGCCTTTTTCGAGCAAATAAGGAATGACCAGATCCATCGAGTGGGGTCGCAATTCCATGAAAATCCCACGCGACAGCTTCTCCCAAACCTCCTCCGGCGTCCAAGCCTCGTGATCCGACGCCAGCCCGGCCGCGGCGAAGGCGTTGATGGTCGGGGTATCGCGTAAACCCGCGCCATGGCCTTCAACAACGCCACGCCGTTCAATGGTCGCCCGGATCATTCCCCATAAACGCTCGTACGACGGGCTTTCCGGATTCCACACTGCCGGCCAGTCCATCACTTCATCAAGACCCGGCACCATCGGCGATGTCATCATGAAATCGCGCTGTTCCTCATAGCCAAACCAGCCGCCGCCCCATTCGTGCGCCGTCGGCGGCACCGCAGATCCTGGAAGCGAGAAGATTTTCAGCGGCGAGCCCCGCTTGCGCGCCTCCAGCCAGAATTCGAGGTTCTTCGGACCGTTGACGTTGGAAAACTCGTGGCTCGCCTCGAAGGTCCAGGTATTGCCGCGCGGCATCACCAGCGCCGCTTCCCATTCCGGGGTCAGGTGCGAACTCTCGATATGCTTATGCACCTCACCAAATCCCGGCACAGCGGCAAGGTCAGGTTCATAAAACCGCTCACCGACTGACCCCGGGTAGCTCCCCGCGGGCCCGACATAGGCGATGCGATGCCCAGAGATGACGATTTCCTGATCGTCGCTCCAAGTCCGCGTATGCACATCGAACAGCCGTCCAACCCGCAACGCCCGATCTGCCGGGCGCTTGCCGAGTGCCACCAGCACTAGTTGTTGGCGGATGCGGGTTTCGCTTTCAGCAGAGATCAACCGATCGTCGGGCACCTGAAAATCCTGCGGCATTTGGAGTCACTCCGGCACAGTGAAGCTGCTTTTATGCCAGGAACCGACACCCGCATCATCCGTAAAAATTGGAGGTCCGGGCCGGAATCGAACCGGCATACGAGGATTTGCAGTCCTCTACATCACCACTCTGCCACCGGACCAATTAGGTATCAAAGACGTATTGGGTGATGCCAGCGTTATCGGTTGCATGCCGGACGCGGTCAAGTCCCATGCCGACATGCCCCGTATCGAAGCGTCACGCGGGTATTGGGGCTTTTGAATGCTTTGCGCGGGCGGCGCTGCATCTCTATAAGACCTGCCACGCGGACAGACCCTTTCCAGGGTCACGCTTTAGGGAACTGCGCTGTGGCGCGGAGGATGATGATGGACCAAGCCATGCTCGATTTCTCTATTGCCCGCACCATGATGGTCGATGGGCAGATACGCCCCAACAAGGTCACTGATCCACGCATCATTGCAGCTATGCGTAGCGTGCCGCGCGAATGTTTCCTCCCGCCGCACTTGGCCCCGCTTGCCTATGTCGACATTGAAGTTGAACTTGGGAACGGTCGCGTGATGCCCCAACCGATGGTGACCGCACGGCTTTTGCAGGTGGCCGAACTGCGCGAGGGCGAGCGGGTTTTGGTGATCGGCGCTGGGCACGGCTACAGCGCTGCCTTGTTAGCAGCTTGTGGCGTGACGGTTGTCGCCCTTGACGACAAGCCTGGGGTGTCGTCCCCCGGCGTCACCTGGACCGCCGGCCCGCTGAACGCCGGATGGGCTGCTGGCGGCCCCTTCGATTTGATCCTACTTGACGGCGCGGTGGCCGAATTTCCCGCCGCTTTGGCCGAGCAGATGGCGCCAAACGGCCGGCTGGTCGG
This sequence comes from Acetobacteraceae bacterium, assembly GCA_014377905.1. Taxonomy (GTDB): domain Bacteria; phylum Pseudomonadota; class Alphaproteobacteria; order Acetobacterales; family Acetobacteraceae; genus CAITOL01. The sequence continues at coordinate 10,408 of JACMOQ010000089.1, forward strand.
TGTGCAGGTCAGCGGTGGAATTGGACGGGCCATTCGGGGCGTGGTTGTTGACGGTAGCTTGCGCGTGGTTCCGATGTTTGACTGCAACGCGACAATGCTCCCAGGCCTCGCCAGTGTCGCCGGATTCGTCTTCTAGTGTGTTTCAGTGGTGGTCGCCTGGCATTTGTGCCACAATGTCGGTGCGCAATTACAATCGCCGGCTCGAACCTGACCCTATTGAGGATTTCTGCATGACCAGGATGAGCCTGCACGCGACACTATTGATGACACTTCCTATCCTCGGCCTGTCCGGAGCGGCGGATGCACGGACCCTTCAGGAAGCGCTTGCGATTACCTATTCCAGCAATCCAGCGCTCCAGGCCCAGCGCGCCCTTTTGCGTGCCACCGATGAAGCCGTGCCCGCCGCCTTGGCTGGGTGGCGGCCAACTATTACCGTCAGTGCCAATGCTGGATACACCGACAGCCAGTCTATCTTGCGTAACAACGGTATCGATACTGTCAACGGTGGTCGGGCCAACGCGGGCAATCGTGGCACCAATTCCGAAACTCTCACCGTTACCCAACCCCTGTTTCGTGGCGGCGCCACTCGCGCTGGCACCAATAAAGCGGAAAACCAGGTGATGTCGCAGCGTGCGACATTGCTGGGCGCGGAGCAAACCGCCTTCCAGACCACGGTGAACGCCTATGTCCAGGTGATCCAAACTCAGCGCACCTTGGAGCTAAACACTAACAACGAGCGCGTTCTGACCCGCCAGCTCGAAGCAACCAATGACCGGTTCCGCGTCGGCGAAATCACCCGCACTGACGTCGCACAGGCCGAAGCCGCCCTCGCAGCCGCCAAAGCGCTTCGCCAAACTGCGGTCGGCAATCTGGAAACGGCGCGTTCGGCCTATCGGCAAGTCGTTGGCGAACTTCCACAAAATCTGATCGAGCCCCAGCCACTGAAGCTGCCACAGGCAACCATGGACCTTGCCCGCGAGGTCGCCGAAAAAAACAATCCTACCGTGGTTGCGGCCTTATTCAGCGACGCCGCGGCCAAGGACAATATCGACCAGCAATATTCGCGCCTAATGCCGACCTTAAGCCTGCAAGGCAGCTACGGCCGCACGCAGGACGCAGCCGCCAAAAATACCACCATCCGCTCGAACCAAATTCTCTTGGTGGCAACGATGCCCATCTTCCAGGGCGGTATTGAATATGCCGCCATCAGGCAGGCAGTCCAGCAGCAGCAGCAGTCGCGCAAAATCCTTGAAGACGCCCGCCGCACCGCGGTCCAGCAATTGACCACAGCCTGGCAAACCTACCTTGCCACGAAGGAAACTATCACCAGTACCCGCCAGCAGATCCGCTCGAACGAAATCGCCCTTGAGGGCGTCCAGCGCGAAGCCATTGTCGGCAGCCGCACCACGCTTGACGTTCTGAACGCCGAGCAGACGTTGCTAAATTCGCGGACCTCGCTGGTCAACAACCTCGCCGCCCTGGTCACCGCCTCCTATCAAATTGCGGGCGCGGCGGGCCGGCTGACCGCCCGCGATCTCAACCTGTCCGTGCCGCTTTACGACGAAACTGCTTATTATAGGGCCGTCAAAAATCGTTGGGTAGGCACCGGCGATTACGCTACCGATGAGCCTGGCCGTTGATCGTTCTGATGCACGCGTGATGAGCGGCTCCCAGCCCCCCAAAACTGACCCGCAGGGCCAGCCGACCGATCCGTCGATGGAAGACATTCTGGCTTCGATTCGTCGGATTTTGAATGAGGAAGATGCGCCGAAAACAGACGCCGATAACGTGCTGCAGCTTGACGTCAGCATGCTGGTCGAATGTTTGCCCGGGGCCTCCAAAGAACCCGACGCCCCCCTCGAGCCAGCCGCGGAGCCCGTTGAAATGACCGCTGATACTGCCGCGCCCCCAGCACCCGTCGCACCGATGTCGACCCCAGAGCCCGGGCCATTGCCAGCAATTACCGTGTCGGCGGCGTCAACTCACGATGTGGCAGAAGCAACGAGTGAGTCAGTCGGCGCGCTGCTCCGCCGGCTTGTCACGGAACGCGAACGCGTGGCCGTCCATCGCGGCGGTCCGACGATCGAAGACATGGTACGCGAGGAAATCAGGCCGTTGCTGCAAGCCTGGCTCGACGCCAACCTGCCCGCCCTGGTCGAACGCCAAGTCCGAGTCGAAATCGAACGGGTCGTCGGGCGCGCACTGCCCTGATCGCCCCTGCCCAATTTCGATCCCATTGCCCGAGAATTTTTCCATGTTGAACAAATCACACACGCCTGCCGAAACCGAAGCCCGGCTGTATGCCGATTGGGAAGGATCGGGCGCATTCGCCGCCGCCCCCGAAGGCAACGCGGTTCCTTACACCATCATGATCCCGCCGCCGAACGTCACCGGCAGCC
>JACMOQ010000671.1 GCA_014377905.1 Acetobacteraceae bacterium
AATAATATTGTCGCGGCCAGGCCGATGAACCCGACGGCAGAATTTTGGCGCCAATTGCTGTTGGCTGGCTTTCCGTTCGTCAAACGTGAACTTCTGCGAAACAATCCCGCCCGGATAGCCGATCTTGGCGATTGGCGGGATGTGGTCAGAACCGTCAGCGATGTGGATATGGCACCCGTTGACGCCCAGTTGAGGCGAGAATTGCGCGATCGGGCGATTTAGGGCGGTGTTACCCTAGGCATAATATCCAATTTTCCGCTGCGTGCGCTGCGGCTTTTATGTGGGACCAGTCGGTGGCTGGCCGGCACGCACGCAGCGCACCATGCGGTCAGGCGCGAAATAGCTCGGGGGCGGAACCATCTCGCGGCAGACCGGCGTAGAAATCGTGCAGCGCGGCCGGAAGCTGCATCCCGGCGGCAGCCGGCGCAGATCGGGCGGGCTGCCGGGGATTGCCTTGATATCATGGGCGCGGTCCTGGCCGTGAACGGTCGAGGCCATCAGCCCCTGGGTATAGGGATGCCGCGGATCGGACAGGATTTGCGCGACCGGCCCTTCCTCAACGATGCGCCCGGCATACATCACCGCGATGCGGTCGGCGATTTCGCTGGCAACCCCGAGGTCATGGGTCACAAAGATTGTCCCCATGCCCATTTCGCGTTGCAAACGACGCAACAAAATCAGCACCTGGATCTGCACTGTCGCATCAAGCGCGGTGGTCGGCTCGTCAGCCAGCAACAGACGCGGCCCGCAGGACAGCGCCATGGCGATCATCGCGCGCTGGCGCAGCCCACCAGAGAGTTCATGCGGATAGGCATCGAGCCGGCTTTCGGGCGACGGGATTTTCACCAATTCGAACAATTCCAGCGCGCGGGCGCGGGCCTCGGCCCGGGTCACCTTTTTGTGTTGACGCACGGTTTCGATGATCTGTTCGCCCACGGTATAGACCGGATCAAGTGCTGTCATCGGTTCCTGAAAAATCATCGATACCAGCCCACCGCGCAGCTTTTGCAGGCCGCGCCGGTCGAGCAACATCACATCCTGGCCATCGACCTTCATGCTGCCGCTGATCCGGGTGCGGCCTTCCGGCAGCAGACGCATCAGCGCCCGCAAGGTGACAGATTTGCCCGACCCCGATTCGCCGAGGATGCAAAGAACCTCACCGGAATTTACTTGCAGCGAAACCCCGTTCACTGCGTTGACCGTCGCCTCACGGGTGACAAACTGAACCGTGAGATCCTCAATTTCAACCAATCTGGTGCTGGCCCTGGTGCTGCCATCCATGTCAGGCACTCCCCGCGACATTGGCCAGCGCATGGCGGGAGGTTGGATCGTGGATGTGGCAGGCCGCGACATGGCTGTCGCGATCGCGCCACGCTGATAATTCCGGCATTGTCGTTTCGCAGACGGATACAGCATGCAGGCAGCGGGTACGAAAGCGACAGCCGGAGGGCGGGTTGATCGGGCTGGGTGGATCGCCGGTGATCGGCGGTTCTTCCAACCGGCGCGCCGGGTCCATCGAAGATTGCGAGCCGAGCAGGGCACGGGTGTAAGGGTGCTTGGGCCGGCGGAAAATCTCATCCACCGGGCCGAGTTCGACCACTCGGCCGAGATACATCACCAGCACGCGATCGGAGATATATTGCACAACGTTCAGGTCGTGGCTGATAAACAAATATGTCAGGTTGAAGCTGCGTTTCAGCTGGCGCAGTAAGTTCAACACCTGGGCTTCGACCGATTTATCCAGCGCCGATACGGCTTCATCCAAAATCACCATGCGCGGCGAGATTGCCAGGGCGCGGGCGATATTGACCCGTTGCTTCTGCCCCCCCGACAATTCATGCGGGTAACGCGGGCCGAACAGTTCGGGGTTCAATCCAACCTTCGTCAGCATGTCCTTGGCGACGAGGCGCGACTGATCCCGGCTTTTGCCATGCACCATCGGGCCGAAGGCCACTGAATCACGCACCGGCATGCGTGGGTTCAACGACGAATAACTATCCTGGAACACCATTTGCATCTGGCGGCGCAGCGCGTCGACGCTGATGCCATCAGGGCTGTCCACGGCTTCGCCGTCGAAAATCAACGTTCCGGTATCGGGCGCGATCAGGTGCATCAACAGGCGCGCCAGGGTGGATTTGCCGCAGCCGCTTTCGCCAACCACGCCCAAGGTTTCACCTTTGAAAACGGTAAACCCGACATCATCGACCGCTTTGACGGCCGCCGGCTTACCGTTCTTGGTTTTGACCTTGAAATGCTTGCGCAGCCCCTCAACGATCAGCAAGGGTTGGGCCGCGCCACCGCGGTCGTTTTCATGCAGGTCGCTCACATCCGTACATCCATCGCTGCCCTGATCCCGTCGCTAACCAGGTTGAAACAAATTGAGGTGATGAAGATCGCGACGCCCGGCATCGCGCAAATCCATGGGTTGACGTAAATCGACTGGCGCAGGGTCGACAGCATCAGGCCCCAGTCCGGTTCCGGCGGCTTTACCCCGAGGCCGAGAAACGACAGGCCCGAGGCCAGCAGGATCGAAACCGACACCAAGCTCGACGCATAGATGAAGATCGGGCCGAGAACATTGCCCAGCACATGATGACGCAGAATGGTGAAGGTGCCGGCGCCTGACGCCCGCGCGGCCTCGATGAAGTCCAGATTACGCACCTGGGCGGTGGCGGTTTCCGATATCCGACACAAGGCCGGGGTGAAGACCAATGACAGCGCGATCATGCCGTTGGTAATGCCGCCACCCATGGCGCCCGAAATCGCGATCGCCAGCAGCACGGACGGAAAGGCGTAGAACACATCCATCGTGCGCATGATGGCAGTGTTGACGCGGCGGCCGCCAAAACCTGCCACAATGCCCAACGTGCCGCCCAAGATGGTCGCGATTACCACCGGCACCAGGCCCATGAACAAAGATATCCGCCCGCCATAGATGATCCGCGATAGCAGATCGCGGCCCAGCTCATCGGTGCCGATCAAATGATTGCGCCATCCGAATGGCTTCAATCGCCCAATGACGCTTTCCTTATAGGGATCGAAC
>JACMOQ010000672.1 GCA_014377905.1 Acetobacteraceae bacterium
CGAAAGCCGCGTTGCAGCCGCCCCGGAAACGGTGAAGAAATCCATCGCCCTGGGCGCGAGCGTGGGGAATGAGGCCGGGGCCGGCCTTGGCGCGGCGATAGCCGATGCCGATTATGCCGCCGCCGGGGCCGAGGTGAGCAAGCATCCGGCCAAGGGCGCGGACATTGTGCTGGGCGTGCAGGGGCCGGATGTCGCGGCGCTGAACGGTGCGAGCAATGGCGCATGGATTGTCGCCGGGCTTGATCCGTTCGGGCAGCGCGCGAAGATCGATGCTTATGCCAAGGCCGGGTTTGAAGCGCTGGCGATGGAATTCATGCCGCGTATCACCCGCGCGCAGTCGATGGATATCCTCTCCAGCCAGTCGAATCTGTCGGGCTACAAGGCGGTGATCGAGGCGGCCAACGCCTATGGCCGCGCGTTCCCGATGATGATGACGGCTGCGGGCACAGTCTCGGCGGCAAAGTGCTTCGTGATGGGCGTCGGCGTTGCGGGCCTGCAAGCCATCGCCACCGCGCGGCGGCTCGGCGCGCAAGTTTCCGCCACCGATGTGCGGAGTGCGACCAAGGAGCAGATCATGTCGCTGGGTGCTAAGCCGGTGTTCGTCGAGAACGTCGCGGGCATCGAAGGCGAAGGCGCGGGCGGCTATGCCACGGAAATGTCGGCGGAATATCAGGCGGCGCAAGCCGAGCTGGTCTCCAGCCACATCGCCAAGCAGGATATTGTCATCACCACCGCGCTGATCCCCGGCCGCGCCGCGCCGCGGCTGGTCAGCGATGCGCAGCTCGCCAGCATGAAGCCGGGCAGCGTGGTGTTCGATCTGGCGGTCGCACAAGGCGGCAATGTCGAAGGTTCGAAGGCGGACGAGGTGGTGGTTCGGCACGGGGTAAAGATCATCGGCTGGTCCAACACGCCGGCGCATCTGGCCGCCGATGCTTCGGCACTGTTTTCGCGCAATTTGTACAATTTCCTGAGCGCGTTCTGGGACAAGGACGCGGGTCGACCGGTGCTTGACGACGAGATCGGCAACGCGGTGCGGCTGACGCAAGGCGGCAAGGTCGTGCATGAGAGGTTGCTCGGGTGAGTTCGCTTGTCCAAAATTGGTCGATTGCGTAGCATCGCGACATGTCCCTCGAACCCGCCTTGTCTCGGTTGAAAGCGCTCGAAGGCAATTTGCGTGCGCAAGGCGTAAGCAGCCTGCGTTTATTCGGTTCGCAAGCTCGCAATGAAGGCGGCCCGGCATCGGACATCGATGTCATGTTCGATATCGCGCCGGATGCCCGGTTCAGCTTGTTCGATCAGGCCCGGATTGCCCGGCAGCTGAGCGAGCTGCTTGGGGCGAAAGTCGATCTGGTTCCGCGCCGCTCGCTTCATCCAGTGGTCAAGGCCAGGGCTGAAGCTGAGAGCATTACGATTTTCGGCTGATGCAGATCGAGCGGGATACCCTTTACCTGTCGCTAATTGGCGAGGCGATTTCCGATATTCACCGCCGTTTCTCCGACATGGATTTCAGCCTGTTCCTGATGGACCGGGACGAGCAAGCGCTCGCATCGTTCCGTCTGTCGATCATCGGTGAAAATGCCAACAAACTGTCG
>JACMOQ010000673.1 GCA_014377905.1 Acetobacteraceae bacterium
GGCCGCGAAAACGCTTCGGCAGCTTGAATGGTTCGAAGTGACGCAGGTTAAAGGACATATCGTTGATGGCGAAGTTGGTCATTTTCAGGCCTGCATGAAACTTGGTTTCCGCTACGATCCCAAGTAACAGGGAGCCTGCTTCGACGCGATGCAGATCAGGTTGCCACCTCTGTCACCGGGCGCAATTTCGGCGGCAGGGTGGCAAGACTTTCCATCGTATCGAAATCACGCAGGATTGCATCATCGCCGAGGTCTATTTCCGCCACCAATTCGGCATGTGTATCGATCAGTTTGCGGGCGCCGTTGTCGCCAGACAGCACAAGAATGTCGGGAAAGAATTGGCGATCCCATAGGATTGGGTTGCCGATTTTGCCCTGGTGCACCGGCACCACGATGGCGCGGCCCTCGTCAGGGTTAAAGCCGGCTATCAAGCGGTCGAGCATGCGGCCAGTGACCAGCGGCATATCGCCGAGGCAGACAACCGCGCCGGTTGCTTCCGGCGGCACCGCCGCGATGCCGGCTTTGAGGCTCGCGGACAGGCCCGCGGCGTAATCGGCGGCGGCAACGTAGGTCACCGGCCTGCCGCCAAGCGCCGCCTTGATGTCGTCGGCGCGATGGCCAACCACCACCAGAACCGGGCGCGCGCCACTGGCCAGAACGTTATCCACGGTGCGCGCGATCATGGTCTTGCCGCCGCGATCGACGACCAGGAGTTTGTGATAGGGCGCCATCCGGGTCGATTGACCGGCCGCGAGCACCAAGGCCGCCACCCCTGCCCGGCCGAGCACAGGTTCCGGTTTCCCGGCGGCTCGGGCGCGCGGCAGCGGGCCGGCTTCGGTGTCCTTCAGCAGCCCGCCAACCCCCATGCGGCGGATCGCGGCCGGGCCGACATCGAGGCCGGCGAAAATCCGACGCAACACAAAATCGATGCCGTTGGGCTTGGGGGAGCGCGCGCAGCCCGGCAGCACCAGCGCCGGGATGCCATCAAGCTCGCCAAGGCAAATCAAATTACCAGGATCGACCGGCATACCGAACTGGGTGATGTGGCCGCCAGCGCGCACGATCGCGGCCGGGCCGACATCGCGGCGATCGACGGTGGCCGACGCCCCCGCGACCAGCAAGATTTGCGCGCCGTCCCGGCGCAGCGCCAATAGGGCGTCCGCAATCGGGGTTACGGCATGGGCGCAGGTCAGAGCTGGCAGCATCCGTCCGCCGAGGGACACCACCCGGGCTTCGGTTGCCGCGATGGTGCCTTCGATAACGCTGGCTTTCAGGCCGGGGAGTTCGCTGAGCACCAGGCCGACCGTTAGGCGGCGGAACGGGTTGAGCGCGAACGGGACGCCGGCGCCGGCAATCAGCGCTTCGACGTCGGCAAGCTCGGTTTCGTGCACCGCAAAGGGGATGATCTTGATGGTCGCCACCATGGAACCCGCGGCAACCGGGGTCTGATCGGGCAAGGTCGCAACGGTTAGCTGTTCAGAAATCGCATTGATCGCGTCGAGTCGGGCGGAGTCGGCGATGAACAACCCAGTCGAGTCGGCATGAACATTGACCCGCCCGGTGCCAGCTTTGCCACGCGAAAGTCCTGTGACTGCAAGAGCTTGGGCGAGACGCTCGGCGGCTGAATTTTCGGCGATGTCGCCTGGTTCGAATCGGGCGCCGATGACGGTCAAAGCGCCCGACTCCGCCAAGGCCTTGATCGACTCGCTGTCTAATACGAGTCCTTTTTTGAGGACTCGGCCCGGAGTGCGGTGGCTATGCGCGAGCACGACCCCTTCGGCCTCGGCAAGCGGGAAAACGGAAAATATCACGCGCGGGCAGCGTTGCGCCGCGTGGCGATGAACTCGGCGAGGATGGAAACGGCGATCTCGGGGGCCGTCACCGCGGCGATGTTGAGGCCGACCGGACCTTTGATGCGCGCCATCGCTTCGTCGCTATGGCCCAACTCACGCAGCCGGTCGAGGCGGCGGGCATGGGTGCGGCGGCTGCCGGGCGCGCCGATATAGAAGGCCGGCGAGTTCAGCGCGCGATCAAGCGCCGGATCGTCGAGCTTGGGATCATGGGTGAGGGTGATCACCGCCGTGCGGCTGTCGGGTTTCAGGGCGTCCAGTGCCTCATCCGGCCAGTCGGTCAGCACCGTCACGTTGGGGAAGCGTTCGTCGGTGGCGAAGCTGCGGCGCGGATCGACCACGGTGACATCGAGGCCAAGAAAGGCCGCCATCGGCACCAGCGCCTGGGCAATATGGACAGCGCCGACCACGATCACCCGGTATTTCGGGTTATAGGCTTGCAGGAACCAGTCTTGGCCGACGAGGGGAACCGTGCCGCTTTCGTCGCGATCGAGCGCGCGTTTGGCGGCGAGGTTGAGCGGTTCGGGTGCGTCCATGTCGGGCAGCAGGCGTTGGGCGCCCCCCGGCAGGGCGGTTGCCAGCACCACCGGGGTTTTGGCGTCACGGAGCGCGGTGAGGGCCGCGAGGGTTTCCGGGGTCATGCCAGCTTCTCCACAAACACTTTGAGCTTGCCACCGCAGGCGAGGCCGACCTCCCAGGCGCGTTCGTCGGTGATGCCAAAATCGAGCAGTTGCGGGATGCCGGTGCGCAAGGTTTCCAACGCTACGTCGGCAACCGCGCCTTCGATGCAGCCGCCGCTGACCGAGCCGGCCATCTTTCCCGACGCGGTGACGGCAAGTTGGCTGCCGGCCGGACGCGGCGAACTGCCCCAGGTTTCGGTGACGGTGGCGAGCGCGACCTGTTCGCCGGCGCGTTTCCAGGCGGCGGCCACCCCAAGAATATCCTGTGTTTCAGCGCTCATGCGGCGATCCTCCATTTATCCATCGCGCCGACCGAGATCGGCCGCGACAGGGCTTCCACCAGCGCCCGCAGGCTGGCCAGATTATGCACGGGCCGGAATTCATCGACATGCGGCAGCATGGCGCGAATACCCTGGGATTTGGGTTCGAACCCGTCCCAGCGCAATAACGGGTTGAGCCAGATCAGCCGGCGGCAGGAACGGTGCAGCCGTTCCATGTTTTCCGCCAGACCATGCGCGCCGTCGCGATCAAGGCCGTCGGTCACCAGCAGCACCACCGCGCCCTGGCCGAGCACCCGGCGCGACCAATGCCGGTTAAAGATTGCCAAAGCCTCGCCAATGCGTGTGCCGCCCGACCAGTCCGGCACGATGCCACCGACCATCTGAAAGGCGACTTCCGGATCGCGGTGCTTCAATTGGCGGGTGATATTGGACAACCTCGTACCGAACAGGAAGATCTGAACCCGGTCGCGGTCATTGGCGACGTAATGAAGAAAGTGCAGCAAAATCTGTGCATAACGCGACATACTGCCAGAAATATCACACAAAACCACCAAAGGCGGCGGCCGGCTGATGCGGCGGGTGCGGCTCAGTTCGAGGATTTCCCCGCCGGTACGCCGGGCACGGGCGATAGTGGCGCGCAGATCGGCATAGGGACCGCTGGGATCGGCCCGCCGCCGCCGGGTGCGGAGCAAATCCAGCGGCAGATGCAGCTTGCGGATTTCCTGCTTGGCGCGGGCGATGTCGTCGGCGCTCATCGCCTCGAAATCCATGGTTTGCAGGCGCTCGCGGTCTGACATCGTCAGGACAGCGTCGATTTCTTCGCGGTCTTCCTGTTTTTCGGCGCGCTTCGGCGGCTGGGCCATGGCTTCGGCCAGCCGCCGACTGCCAGGTGGCGCGCGTTCCGGCGGGCGTTCCTTCTGGCCCTCGATCAAGCCCATGGCGGCGGCGAACTTACCGGCCTCCGGGTCACGCCAGAACAACTGAAAGGCAGTGTCGAACATCTCGGCATGTTCGTGGCGATGGATCAACGTGGTGCGGAGGCAGGTATGGACCTGAATGCGGCTGCCAATATCGATCAGGCCCATCGCCTGTTGGGCGGCCAGCATATCGGCCGGGCCGACGGGCAAGCCAGCACGGCGCAGCATGCGGGCAAAATGCATGATGTTGAGGGCGATGCGGGGCACCGCTTCGGTCATCCTAACGGCTTGATATCGGCAAGCAGCCTTGCCACTTCGGCGCCTTTGATCTTGGCAATATCATCCTGATATTTCAGCAAAACCCCAAGGGTTTCATCCACTGCCTCGGCGGTCAGTTCGACCGCGTTGAGGTGGGTGAGCGCCCCGGCCCAGTCGATGGTTTCAGCCACCCCTGGCAGTTTGAAAAGATCTTCCCCGCGCAGTTTCTGCACGAAGGCAACGATGTCGGCGGACAGTTTCTCGGCAACTTCAGGCGCCTTGCGGGCCAGGATCAAGCGTTCCCGGGTCGGGCTGGGGTAATCCACCCAATGATACAAACAGCGCCGGCGGATCGCATCGTGCACTTCACGGGTGCGGTTCGAGGTCAGAATCACCACTGGGCGGGTTTTGGCCACGATCGTGCCGAACTCCGGCACTGTAATCTGAAAATCACCGAGCAATTCCAACAGGAATGCCTCGAACGGCTCATCAGCGCGATCGAGTTCGTCGATCAATAGCACCGCGGGTGGCAGATCGGGGTCGATCGCAGACAGGAGCGGCCGCGATTGTAGAAACTCACGCGCGTAAATGCCGCCCGGTATCGTGCCGCTGGCCTCCGCCATTCGGATCGCCATTAATTGCCGCGCATGGTCCCATTCATAGGCCGCCGCCGCGAGGTCAAGCCCATCATAACATTGCAGCCGCACCAGACGCCGGCCCAGCCCTTCGGCGAGCACTTTGGCGATTTCGGTTTTGCCAGTGCCCGGCTCACCTTCCAGAAAAAGCGGGCGCCCCATGGCGAGTGCCAGATGCACTGTCGTGGCGAGCGCCAAATCAGCGACATAACCGCCGGCTTCAAGCAGGGCCGCAGTGTCGGCAACGGTTTTGGGGAGCATCTAGAATAGACTTTTCAACAATGACACTGCGATCAACGCGAAGACCGCGCCGGCAATCCAGACCACCGGCGGCATGCCGAACGGCAGCAGCGCGGCAATGTCGAGTTTTGGCGCCGGCAAGTCCACCGCCGCGCCTTCGGCCGAGGTCACGGTCGCGGCAAACCGGTCGAAGAAGGCATCGGCCATCTGCTTGGCGGTGGCATCGATCAGCCGCGCGCCGAGCTGGGCAATCTTGCCGCCGACCTGGGCTTTGACCTCGTAGCTTAGCATCGTGGCTTTTCCATCAGCCACCAACCGCACCACCGCGCCGCCCTTGGCAAAGCCGGCGACGCCGCCCTGGCCCTCGCCTTCAATGCGGTAAGAATTTGGCGGATCGAGATCAAGCAACTGCACCTTGCCAGCGAACTTCGCCGAAATCGGCCCGATCTTCACCGACGCGGTCGCCTTCAGCGAGCCGTCTTCAAGTTTTTCCAAGGTTTCGCAGCCAGGAATTGAGGTGCGCAGGGTTTCGGGATTGTTAAGCGCTTCCCAAACCCGCTCACGCGGGGCGTCGATCCGCCGCTCGCCGGACATGTCCATGTGATGTCTGTCTCCTGCTGCGCCGCAAAGTGTTGCGCTGGGTTGATGGTACTTCTAGGGGAAAGCCCATGCAACCGACCAACTGAGGAGCCTGCAATGACCTATCTCGTCGCCGACGATCTTCCCACCGGCCACGCAGGCGACCGTTTCCGCGCATTGCTCGCCCGCCCCGGCATATTGCAGCTGCCCGGCAGCCATAACGGCCAGGCCGCATTGCAGGCCAAGGCCGCCGGCTTCAATGCATTATATCTGTCGGGCGCGGCAATGACCGCATCCA
>JACMOQ010000090.1 GCA_014377905.1 Acetobacteraceae bacterium
ATCAATGCCTCAGACGCCCCAGCCCCTGCCGGCCAATACAGCCAGGCTGTCGAAGTGACCGGCGCCACCCGCACACTTTATATCAGCGGCCAGGTTGGCCTGGGGATTGATGGCGCGATCCCGACCGATACCGCCGCCCAGGCCGCGATTGTGTGGGCCAACCTCGCTGCCCAGCTGCGCGCGGCCGGGATGGGGATCGAAAATCTGGTCAAGATCACCACCATCGTGGCGAACCATGCCGATGTCGCGGCGGTGCGCGCGGGCCGTGCCGCGGTGCTGGGCAATCATCGCCCGGCGAGCACGCTGATCATCGGCGGCCTGGCCGATCTGGCATGGAAGGTCGAAGTCGAGGGCATCGCGGTCGCGTAACCAAAGGTTAAGCTATTCGTGGCATGACTGGCGTTCATCCATCAGGCGCCAGCCATGACCACGACAATCCTGTCCGGCCTGCCGCCGGCGATCATGTATCGGACGATCGCCAAGGACGAAGCGGGCTTCGTTCAAAAATTCGTCGCCGCCGATGGGCAGTCAAAATCCGACATCGCCTATTTCAAAGCCAATGCGGCAAAGTTCACCACCGTGGACAGCCTGATGAAGGACCAGCGCGCGCTCGGCGTGGTGCTGACCGCGTTTGGCGCTGAGGACCAGCAGAAATATCCCGCGCTGATCAAAAAAGTAATGACGCAAGACCCCAACACAGCAGGTTCGATCGCCTATCGCACCGGAAATGCCGCTTTTGCGCGGTTGGGCAAGGCGCTTGGCCAATTTGCCTCGCCGCCCTTCGCCAACAAGGCCAATGTGGACGCGCTGGTGGCCGCCTATTCCCAAAACCGCTTCGAAGCCTCGGAAGATGCCGTCAGCCCAGGGATCGCGGCGGCGTTGCATTTCAAAAACACCATCACCCATGTCACCAGCATCACCCAGTTGATGTCGGACCCCAAGCTGGTGAAGGTCGCGGTCGGCGGCGGCAAGTTGCCGTCAAATTTCAGCGCGCTGGACTACGACAAGCAACTGCAATTGATGGCCAAAGCGATTGACCTGAAGAAATTCAGCAACGCCGCCTACACGGATCGTTTCGTGTCCACATTCCTTGTCACCAACAGCGGTGCCGGGCCGGCAACCAGCGGCACCGCAGCACTCAGCATGTTGGGCGCCGCCGATAGCGGGGTGGCCGCTGATTTTCTCGGTGCCATCTACCCCAATGCCGGCACCGCGAACGGCGATATCGCGGCTACGTTCTACCGCCGCAACACTGGCGGCGCCACGGGCGCGATGACCACATTGTCGCTGTTTGCCTGATCCTTACGATGCACTACCGCTTCAACTTCCCCTCAATCGTCTCCCAGATCACCGCTGCGAGATCGGTTCCATCAAAGCGTTGAATTTCCTGCAAGCCGGTGGGGGAGGTGACGTTGATTTCAGTCAGATAGTCACCGATCACGTCAATGCCGACGAAAATCATCCCCTGTGCGCGCAAGGTCGGCCCGATGGCGGCGCAAATTTCCTGTTCCCGCGCGGTCAGCACCGATTTTTCCGGGCGGCCGCCGACATGCATGTTGCTGCGGGCCTCGCCATGGGCTGGGACCCGGTTGACCGCACCCATCGGCACGCCATCGATCAGGATGATGCGCTTGTCGCCGCGGCGGACGGCGGGTTCGTAACGCTGGATCATCAGCGGCTCCCGCGACCGGGCGAAATGCATTTCGAGCAGCGACGCCAGATTTTCGTCATCCGGCTTGATGCGGAACACGCCAGCGCCGCCATTGCCGAATAACGGCTTCACAATAATGTCGCCATGGGTAACGCGGAACGCCTTGATCGCGTCGCTATCCCAGGTCACCAAAGTCGGCGGCATCAGCTGTGGGAAATGCGTCACCAGCAGCTTTTCCGGCGCGTTGCGTACCGAAACCGGGTTGTTGACCACCAGCGTGCCGCTGCCATCGGCGCGATGAATATGTTCAAGCATGTGGGTGGCGGTGATGTAGGCCATGTCAAACGGCGGGTCCTGGCGCATCATCACCACGTCCATGGTGGACAGATCGAGCACGGTTTCCGCGCCAAAGGTGAAATGCGCCCCCGCCATGCGCTGGACTGTCACCGGACGCGCCCGCGCGGTCAGCCGCGCCCCCGCCCGGCCTTCCCCCAGCGACATATGCCGGACTTCGTAATGCCACAGCGCATGCCCGCGCACCTGGGCGGCGAGCATCAGGGCGAAATCCGAATTGCCATTGATATCGATGGTTTCCATCGGGTCCATCTGGACCGCAACCTTCAACGCGCGTGCCATGTCTTGTCTCCAAAATCCGTTGCCCGTCAGATGGATCAGTTCAGGCGGGAGCGCAACTCACCATGGCGAAACTTGCCTGAACGGGTGATGCTTCATATGACGTCCACCCCCTGGATACCCAATGATGATCCCTGCCAACCCCGAGCATTACCGCCCGATCAGGGCGCTGGACCTGCCGGCCATCGATCGCCCCGCGTTGCTGGATGGCAGCGCAGACGGCGTCTGGATCGCCCCACCTGGCACACCCCGCCATTTCATTCGCGGCGAACCGGCCTTCCGCGATGATCCGGATGGCGCGGGGTTGTTCGCCAATGATCTTGGGCCATGCCCGGTGACCTATCCGCCGGCCTTCGCGGTCGGCGCGCGCAACATCCGCGTGGTGGGCTATCGCACCATTCTGACGGCCGATGGTGCGTTCTTCAACGATGCGCCCGGCGCCGATGCGCGCGGCTTTCCCGCCTATCTCGACCGGCTGGCGCAAACCGGGGACCATTTTGCCAATGAGCAGACCGGGCTGGCGCGTAGCGGGGATAGGTTCACCTTCGCGCCCGGCGCCCGGCGCACCGAACGGATTGATGGCCCGGTGCTTGTGTTGTGCGCGACCGAGCCGGCGAATTACGGATCGTTCCTGTTCCGGGTGCTGCCCAAGCTCGCGATGTTCGGCAGTGTGCCGCCGGACTGGCCGGTGCTCGCCCATCTATCCCATGGCCAATACGGCGAATTGCTGGAACTCGCCGGGATCGCGCCGGCGCGCATCGTGCCGCATGATCCTGGGGCGATCTGGGACATCGGGCGCGCGGTGGTCCCTGGGCTGCGTAATCCGGAAGCCTATCTCGACGATGCCTCCCGCGGGTTTTACGCGGGGTTGAAAGCCCGGCACGGCTTCGGGCGAAGCGGGGAGGGGCGAAGTGGGGCGGGGCGGCGGATTTATGTTTCGCGTCGTGACCTGGGTGGCCACGGCCGGCGCATGGTTAACGAGGCCGCGTTGGAAGTGGCGCTGGCTGGCAAGGGGTTTGAGATTATCCGCCCGCATCTGATGTCGGCCCGCGCCCAGATCGCAGCGTTTGCCGATGCGCACATGGTGGTCGGGCCATCCGGTGCGGCGCTGTTCAACTGCGTGTTTTGCGCGCCGGGTACTGTGCTGATCGATATCGAATCCGAACCCTATTGGATCCACGCCCATGCCTGCCTGTTCAGCTCGTGCGAGTTGGTCTGGGGGGTGTTCGAGGGCAAAACGCTCGACCGCGATTTCAACGTCATCCACAAGCCGTTCACGGTGAATATCCCGGCATTGTTGCGGCGCATTGATCGCTTCCGTTAACCGTCAGTTCAACCGCGCTCGCAAATGCTCCATCAGGCTGCGCGCTTCAACTGCGGTGTCACCATCGGGCACCAGTGCCAGAAAACACGCCAAGCTGCGCAAGGCGGCGGACACCTGGTCGAGCCCGCGCTGAAGGTCGGCCGCTTCGCGCCACAGCCAGGCTTCATCGGGGGCAAAGCGCAGGATGTTTTCGGTGGTCGCCAGTGCGCCGGGCAGATTGCCGGCAGCTTTGTGGCGGGTACGGATGTTGTTTTGCAGCCGCAGCAGCACCGCACGATTGCCCATCGGTCGCAACAGGCCGGGACGCAACTCGGCACGTTCGCCCTCGACCGCCTTAATCATGGTGCGCAACGTCGGCACGCTGAGCGCCTGGCCGCCGCCGAACACGTCGAGCACCACTTGGCGTGAGCCGCCAGTAATCGTGCCGTCAGCGACCGCGACCAGGAAATGGCCAGGGAAGTTCACCCCATGGCCGCGCCAGCCAGTGGCGGCGATGGTGTGCAGCCAGATCACCCCGAGTGCCACTGGCAGGCCGCGCCGTCTTTCGATCACCCGGATCAGATTGGCGTTGTCGGCTTCCTCGTATTGGTTGGCGGCGCCGCGATAAAAGTGATGGCCCGCCAGCAGGGTTGCCAGCAAATCGGTCTGGGCGACGATATCGTCTTCGGCAATATCGCGGGAACCCAACACCGCCTCCTGCGCCAGCACGGTCAAATGGGCGCGGGCGGCATGCCAGTCGGCGTCCGGGGCATCGATGCGGGCAAGCTGCAAGGCGGCTTCGGCAATGTCGATTTCGGCATCGGGCAACTTGCCGATCGCCTCCAGTGCCGCGATGGGGTCGGTCATCCGGCTTGCTCTCCGTTCGGGTTGGGCATTGCATCAAAGATGGCGCGCAATTCAGGGTCGGCTGCGATGGAGGCGACGCGCGCGGCGTAGATTTCCGCGACCCTGGCAGCTGCTGCGGCGATATCGGGGATCGCCAACAGTGCTTGCAGTTTTTCGCGGGTGCGATCAATCACCAGCGGCTCGACCGGCTGCAAATTATCGGCCGCCATTCTGCCGTTCCACTCCGCAAACAAATCGAACGACCGCAGGCCGCCGCTGTAGCCGCGTTGGCGCTTGATGACAAAATCGGCGAACGATCGCGCCCAGACATGCTCGACCCGTCCGCCAGCATCGGATTTGGGGATTTCTGACCATAAATTACTGGCTGGCTGTTCGACATGGGCTGAATCAACGATAGGCACAGCCGGATCAAGATACGGAAAATGGACTTCATACATACCGGTCGCCACTGCCGGGCGGATGGCTGCCTTGAAGTGGTGGTTCGGCAAAGCATGGGGATAGTTGGCGAGCGTCATGCCCGCTGGGCGGTCGATGTAATGTGGCCACAGCCGCCGGCGCCAAGGCAGCAGCAGCGCGCCGGGCCGGGTCGGCAAGCCGCCCGCTTTCGCCAGCAGCGGGGCAATCTGGTGATCGTAGATCGCGTCTGGAACCACATATTCATCGGCATCGACGAACAGCACCCATTCGCTGCGCCGCAGTTCTGGCAACATAAGAAGCGCGTGCTGCAGGGTGCGACGCTGGATCCGGTTGCCGAGGTCGGAACGCTGTAAGACCAGAAAAATGACGTCGTGCCGGGCGAGCGCGATCAGCAAGTCGTCGCTGCCATCATCGCAATCATTGGCATAGACGATAATCCGGTCAACCCCGATCGCCTGATAATGGGCGATCCATTCCAGCAGGTTGATCCCCTCATTGCGGACAGAAACCATTGCCGCGACGAAGCTGTCCGGGACGATCGGGCGCAGCGCGAGCACGCCGAGCCACTGCCAAACACTCCAGCTTTGTGGCGCGCGCAGATCGGCGATGAAATCATGATCGGCACCAAGATGCAGCACATTGGCGCGTGGCAAACCAAGGCGTTGGGCGCGCGCGGCGGCGATGGTGGCGACCCATAACCTAACCTGGCTGTCATCGGTTTCCACCACCGTAAGTGGGACGGCCGGATCGCGGATCGCTGCCAGCACGGCACCGATCACCCCGCGCCCAGGCCCGTTCGGGAAGCGGCGCGCCATCGCACCGGCCAGGCGGGCCACGCCATCCGGTCGATGCAGCAAGGCGGTGGTTTGCCCAACATCGTCCGCCGCCCAATTCAACGGCGTTATCGGATCGGACAGGCTGGCGAAAACCTCCCGCAGGGTCGGATCGCCGGTGATGGCGGCCGCGCGGGCGGTGAAGTTTGCCTCGACCACTTTGGCGGCGGCGGCAATCGCCGGGTCTGCCAGCAGCCGCTCCATCGCGGCGCGCGTGCGGGCGATGACCATCGATGGCACCGGGTGCAGATTGGCCATCGTCATCGGATGGTTCCGATCGCGGAACTGGGCAAAGGCGTGGTTGTCCATGCCGGTGGCGGGTTGCAGGCGGTCGTCACATTGCTTTTTAATGACGAATTCGACGAAGGATTTGCCCCAGAAATGCTGGATGCTGCCGCCGGCATCTGGCTTCGGCACGCGGTCCCAGATCTGTGCCGCCGGGATTTCCACCAGATCGGTGCCGATCACTGCCACGCCCGCATCAAGCTCAGGCGCGTCGATCATATGCATCGCCACCAGCGAGGCCAGCCGCGTGGCGGCCTTAAACATGATGTGCGGCATGGCATGGGGGAACCGGGTGAGCATCATGCCCGGGGCGCGGTCGAACCGATGCGGCCAGCAGCGCCAATGCCACGGCAGTAGCATCGCCCCCGGCGCTGCATCCCCAGCGGCCCGGAGCAGGGCCGGCAGGCTGTGATCGTATCGGCTATCGGGGATGGTGAATTCCCCGGCCTCGACGAACAGCACCCATTCATAGCGCCGCATTTCGGGCAACAGTTCAACCGCGTGCCGCAGCGCCTTAATCTGGACCTCGGCGCCCGGCGCGCTGCGCTGATGGACCAGGGTGATCGTCCCGGCGGCAACGAGGGCGGCGAGCAGCGGGTCCGAACCATCGGTATTGTCGTTGGTATAGACAAATATGTCAGGCACGCCGATCGCCTGATGGTGGGCAATCCATTCAATCAGATTGATCCCGTCATCGGTCGCCATCACCATCACCGCAACCTTGGCGGCCGGCTGAAGCTGGCGCATGGCAAGCATATTGAGCCAGCGGAGCAGCGGCCAATCGGCGGTCGGGGTAATGCTGGCGAGGCAATCATGCTCCTGCCCGATATCTATCACGCCGCGCGGCGCGGCGCCCCAGTGCATCGCGCGAACATGCACGATATTGCGCCACCAAAATGCATCTTCGGCCGCGAGGTCTGGCATCGCCGGAAGTGCTGCCGATCGGTCGATGATCGCAAGAAGAAGCGCATCTAGCAGGGCGATATGCGGGTCGGCGGCAAAGCGTCGCGCAAGCTCCTCCGCCAATATGGCATGCCCGTTGGGTGCTGCCAGAATTGCCAAGTCGCGGCCGAAATCCGGGGTGGCCGGTGGCAGCGCTATGGCCGCAATGGTGATGCTGGCCTCGGCATAGGCCAGACAGGCATCGCGTTCCGCTTGTACTGCGGCCCAGTCCGATGCGGGCGGATAGGATGCGGCGGTGTCGGTTCCAAGGAACAGCTGCGTCGCGCCGGCGAGTCCGCAATTGTGCAGCAAATCGCGGTCGCGGAAGCTGAACAGGCTGGCCAAATGCGGCGATTGCGGGGCATGCCCCGCTGCGACCAGATGCACGGCCTCGGGCCACGCGCCAGCTTCCACGAGATGGCAGGACACCGGAATGGCG
>JACMOQ010000091.1 GCA_014377905.1 Acetobacteraceae bacterium
CAAAGCAGCGGATCGGTGGTGCGCAAACCCCAGTCCAGCACTGCCATGTCGGCGCGGATGCCACGCGCTCCAAGCAGTGCCTGCATCAACACGCTGTAATCCTTGCAGTCGCCGTAGCCGGCTTTGAGCACCGCATCGGCTTCATGTGGCACCCAGCCGTCGTCAACATTCATATAGACCGCCACATAGCGGATATTTGTGGTCACCCAGTCATAAATTGCCCGCGCCGCGTCCAACCCCTGTGCGTTGCCGGCAATGCGGTCCGCGAGCGCCTGGATCGCCGGGGTTACGGCCGCCCGCCCCGCGGCCGCCCGCGCGCCGATGGCGCCGATTGCTTCAAAATTCGGCAGGCTTGTCGCTACAAACTGGGGCTGAAAATCCCATTGATTGACCATGCTCGGTTCGATTTCCTGACCCTTGGTATCGCGCAGAATAGCGACGATATGCCGGGTCGGGCCAACGGTCTGGTCGGTCACTACAAACCCGCCGCGAGCGCGCCAGGTCAGATTGACAGTTGCGGGGATATCGATGCGGGTTTCGTCAATTCCGGTATCCCAGCTGAATTCGCCGATGTTGGAGGCATCAAAGCCAAACATCGACGGTTTCATCTGGGTCAACCGCCACGCCACATGGGTGCGGCTGCCTTCGGTCAGTTGGGGGAACAGGACGGTTGTTGTCTGACCGTTGGTAAAACCTGGCGCGCTTTGGGCGGACGCGGTCGGACGTGTGAACACGCTGCCCAAGGGCACTATCACCCGGCTACCATCGGGTTGATCGACCCAGGCTTCGATCAACTCGAGCTTTTGCTTGTCAGGGTAAAAAGTATAGCCTGCCCGATCGAGTGAGCGTAGCCCGCGCTGGGTCGCCAACGTCCAGTCGGTCGTTGTGGTCAGTACATAAGTCAGATCATCGTGCACAACATAATGCGCCACAGTGTGGTCGAGCCGGGCGTGGGAAATGGGTTGGGCCTGTGCTTTGCCGGCAAGAAAGCTAAATATCACCAGTAACATGCGCGCAATGATCATTGGGATGCCTCAAAATATTGCAATAATATTTATCGACGGAGCGTATAGGTAGATTCACCTAGGGCACAAGAACGAAATTTGAAAGCTCCTCAGATTTTCGTTCAATGAACATTGTGGCGGGGAATTTATATCACCCCCAGCTTTTTTCGGGCGGCGGGCAAAGTGACGTCATCATTGCGATCACCCCGCTGTGCTATTCCCCGACCGGGCTCAGCACCAACATCGCGCGAGCATCGACCAGGGCGGCATAAAGTACAGCCTCCATAATTTTGTAGTCTGAGGCCGCAACCACATCGTGGTGCACCAACAGATGGCGCTCGACCGTGATCTGCGCCCCGTTGGCGCGATAGCGGGCGCGATAGGAACCCGTCGGGTTGGCGATTTCGGTGTCATCCGGCAGCCGCGCCACTTTCATGCCAGCGGGAATGTTGATCACGCTGTTCCAGCCATAATCCCGCGCCTCGGCAAACAGCGGCAGCCGGCGTTGACCGGTTGGGGATAGTTTTACCCGCACGACAGCGGGCGAAACCAGATCAGGGCCGGCCGGAACGCGCAACATGATATCGCCGCCTTGCGGATTGACAGCGCGCGGGCTGCTCCAATCTGCCGACAATGTAACCGGGGTTGCCAGGTCACGCGGGTTGGATGCCGTCAAATCGCCGAAACCGCCTTCCTGGGTGCGTGCCAGCAGCGTCTCGGCCAATTTCGCATTTGATGATGTGCTGGACAGTTCATTGCGGATAATCGTTTCCACGCTTGGCGACATCTCGAACTCGGCTTGCCCGGTAACGGTGCCGTCGCGGTCAACCCGCAGCTTGGTGTGCATGCGATAGCGCATATTGTCGGGCGTGCTGGACGGCGTGCGCAAAGTCTGGCCTTCCGGCGTCAACCGCACCACGAACTTGCCGCGCAATGTTGCGTCAAGTGCGCCGAAAGATGCGTAGCGGCTGGTCGGATTCAGGAAAATATCATAGTCGGGCAAATAGACGATGGCGTGGTTGAAATAGGGCGTCCACAGCATCGGCTCGCCGAATTGGGTTGACCAATTGACCACCACCATGTCCGCCTTTATCCCGCGCGCAGCAAGCAATGCCTGCATCAGCACACTGTAATCCTTGCAGTCGCCGTAGCCCGCTTTCAACACCTCGGCCGCCGCATGCGGCACCCAGCCATCTTCCGTGTTAAGATAAACCGCAACGTAACGAATATTGGCGGTGACCCAGTTATAAATCGCGCGTGCCGCATCAAGCCCGTCGAGCTTGCCTGCCAGCCGGTCGGCGAGAACCTGAATTTCCGGGGTCACGGCCGCGCGGCCCGCAGCCTCGCGTGCGGCGATCGCGCCGATGGCGGCGAAATTGGGCAGCGTGGTGGCCTGAAACATTGGTTGGAAATCCATCGCGCTCACCATCGCCGGCTCGACTTCCTGCGCTTTGGTGTCGCGCACCGCGGCGACGATGTGGCGCATGCCATTTGTCGTTTTATCTTCAACTACGAAGCCGCGGGTCCGCCAGGTGAGTTGCATGTCGGCGGGCAGGTCAATGATGGTTTCATCGAGAACGGTATCATAGGCGAAATTGCCGAGATTATAGGCGTTAAACCCGAACATGGTTGGCTTGAACTGCGTCAGTTTCCATTTGATGTGGGTGCGGCTGCCTTCGCGCAATTGCGGAAACAGCACCGAGGTGGTCTGGCTGTTAGTAAAGCCCGGCGCGTTTTGCGCTGAAGCTGTTGGGCGGGTGAAAATGCTGGTGGGTGGGACAGTGATGCGGGTCCCGTCGGGTTGATCGACCCAAGCTTCGATCAACTCCAGCCGCTGCTTGTCGGGATAGAAGCTGTGCGTCGCCCGGTCGCGCCCGGCCAGGCCGCGTTGGGTCAGCAACGTCCAATCGCTGCTATCGGTCATCACGTAGGTGAAATCACGTTCAACTTGGTAATGCATCACCGCGTGGTCGAGACGGGCATGCACCACCGGCTCGGCGCGCGCTGCGCCGGCAAGAAGGCAAAAAATCCCCAGTAACAATCGCGCCAGAACCATGGGATTCCCCAAATTATTACAGCATTTTATCAGCGGCAGTCTATGAGTAGGCTCATTTACGGCACAAGGTAAAAATGCAGAAAATTTTCATCAAATAAATGTGCCGGACTAGCTTTTGTCGTCGTACGGATTTTCCGACCCGCGGAACTGCAAGCGCACCGGGGTGCCGGGAAGATCGAACTCGGTGCGCAGCTGATTGACCAGATAGCGCCGGTAATCTTCGGGGGTTTGCTCGGCGCGGGTGCCGAAAATAATAAACGTCGGCGGGCGCGCTTTGGCCTGGGTGATATAGCGCAGTTTCAACCGGCGGCCGCTGACCAGCGGCGCCTGATGCTTTTCCAGCGCGTCCTCGAACCAGCGATTAAGCGCCCCGGTGCCAACGCGGGAATTCCATATTTCATGGGCGCGCCGCACCGTCGGCAGCAATTGCGCCACGCCCACGCCGGTCAAACCCGACAGCGGCACAACAGGTATCCCCTTCATCTGCGCCAGGCTGGTTTCCAGCCGGTCGGAAATGCCGCGCCTTGCCTTTTCGCGATCGGCCACCGCGTCCCATTTGGTCAACGCCAGCACGCAGGCGCGGCCCTCGCGCTCGATCAACCGGGCGATTTGCAAATCCTGTTCGTGCAAACCTTCGGTCGCATCAACCGCCAGCACCACCACTTCCGCCATTTTCAGAGCATGGATCGATGACCCGACCGAGAGTTTTTCCAGGCTGTCTTCCACCCGGGCACGCTTGCGCATCCCGGCGGTATCGACAAGTTCGACCAGATTGCCCTCGGCATCGGCAAACCGCACCGCCACCGCATCGCGGGTCAGGCCCGGTTCGGGGCCGGTAATCATCCGTTCCTCGCCCAACAGCCGGTTGAGCAGGGTGGATTTCCCCGCATTCGGCCGACCAACGATCGCGAGTTTCAAGATTGCGGTCGGGTCTTGATCCTCGATCGCCGGCGGCAGGCGATCGGCGATTTCGGCCATCAATTGCGCAATGCCTTCGCCGTGCTCGGCAGACACCGCAATCGGTTCGCCCAAACCAAGCTCGAACGCCTCAAGCGCGGTTTGCCCGGCGAGGCGGCCTTCGGCTTTGTTGACCACCACCAGAATCGGGCGGCCCTGACGGCGCAACCAGTCAGCGAAGTGATGATCGGCCGGGGTGATCCCGGCGCGACCATCAACAGCAAACAGCACCAGATCGGCGCCGCTGACCGCCGATTCCGAACTTGCCCGCATCCGACCATAGATCGTATCGGGGGCACTTTCTTCGAGCCCCGCGGTATCCACCAGCCGCACCAGCCGGCCACGCAACATCGCCTCGCCGTCCTTGCGGTCGCGCGTCACCCCTGGCGTATCGGCGACAATTGCAGAGCGCCGTCCTACAAGCTTGTTGAAAAGAGTACTTTTGCCGACATTCGGCCGTCCGGCGATAACAACCACTGGCAGGGGCCCAGTTTGTTCCATCTAGCGAATAGCGACCAGATTGGCGCTGTCGGTAATGACGTATAACGTCCCGCCGGCAACCGCAGGTGCCACCGAAACCGCGCCCCCCAGGGCCTGCTTGCCGAGAATTTCGCCCGTATAAGGGCTAATCGCCAAAGCTTCACCCGTGCTGCTCGCCACGATCAGCCGATCGCCCAGCAAGGTCGGCCCAATCCACTGAATGGGATCGGTTTGTTTGTCCACATTGCCAAAGCGCGGCAATTGCGTCGCCCATGCAATAAGGCCGTCATCGCGGGTTATGGCCGTGACGATGTTGTTGGTGGTCAGCACAAAAGCCGAGTCACCGGCCACCCATGGCGTTTGGCTCGACGCCACACTCCGTTCCCATAAGCGCCGGCCCGAGCGCAAATCGAGCGCCACCAGCTGGCGTCCCTGCCCCACCGCCAACACCCGGCCGCGGCGGATCACCGGCATGCCCGAGATCGTTGGCAAATCCGCAATCGAGGCGCGGCCCTGGGAGAACCCGAGGTTATCCAGCCAGACCAGCGTGCCCGAGCTTGCCCGGAGTGCCACCAGATCACCGGTGCCGAAGCCCGCCACCACAATCCCGTCGGCAAATGCCGGCGCCGGCAGTCCCAGCATCGCGGTGTCGTTACTGAAGCCCTGATAGGACCAAATCTTGGCGCCATCGATGGTTGAATGCGCCACCAGCATGCTATCAATGGTGGCGATATAGAGCCGACCGTCGCCAATCGTTGGTGCCGACCGGGCCGCGCTCGGCAGCTTCTTGCGCCAGCGGATTTCGCCAGTTGCCGGTTCAAGTGCCAGCAGATCGGCCCGCCCGGTTACCACAAACAGGGTGTCCACACCCTTGGCATCCTTGGCGAAGGATAGCCCGCCACCGATATTAGTGCTGCGATCCTCCTGATCCTGGGTGTCACGCGACCACACAATGCTGCCGCTGGCGGCGTCCACCGCGGCCACCGCGGCGTCGCTGTCCATAGCGAACACGCGCCCACCGGCCACCACCGGCTGGGCGGTAATCCGCGAGCGATATCCGCCACTGGCACCGATCTTGGTCACCCATGCCTGCTTCAGGCTTGGCGCGGCCGCCGGATGATCCCCGTCATGGCCGGGATTGCCACCCGGCTGCGGCCAATCGGCGTTGGTCTGCGGCGGCGGCAGGATGATCTTGCGATCAGCCTGCGCATCGAGCTTCAGCGGATCACGCTCGGTGAACACCGCAATCCGCTTGCCGGGCAGCTTTTCTTTGTCGTCGCCGAACCAGCTATCATAAAGGCCGCAACCGCCGAGCGGCAGCGTGCCGGCAAGCAACGCAATGGCAATGGCGCGGCGCGCCAAAAGCTTGGATATCATTATTCTGGACCCTTTCCGGATCAACCGCCGAGCTGTGTCAGCAGGCCATTGGCGCGGCCGCGCACGCCTTGCGGTGCAGTTACATCCTGCGCCAGTTGTTTGAAAGTGGCGCGTGCGACTTCTAGCTTGCCTTGGCGCAGCGCCAGCAGCCCGAGGCCCTCATCGGCCAGGGCACGCAACGCGTTGGTCGGCGCTACCAGCGCTTTTAACCGCGATTCGACCAGACCATCGCCAGGGCCCGGCGTATCAATTTGCGCCAGCGCCCAGTGCAGGCTCGCGGTGTCACGAAGCAACCGGTCGGCGCTGGGATCAGCCGCAACTTGGTCCCACAGCCCCAACGCGTCTGCGAGCTTGCCAGCTTGCGCCGCAAGGGCAGCTTGGCGCATTCGCGCCAGGCTGCGATAGCCCGGCTCGCCCTCCTTGACGACCTGGCTGAAACCAGTGGCCGCATTGGGGCCGGGGGGCGATGCCTCGGCGTCGCGCATCGCGGTCAGATAAACCCCGCCAACCCGTAACGCCTCGCGGGTTTCATAATATTTCCAGCCCTGCCAGGCACCGGCGGATGCAATCACTGCTAGCGCCGCCACAATCAGCGCGCCGGCGTAGCGCTGCAGCAGCTTTCGCGCCCGGTCGGCGCGCAGATCCTCATCAACCTCGTCAAAGATATCCGGCACTTGTGTTCTTTCGTGCGCGCGGCCGCGCCGCGCGGATGGAATAGCAGTCAAGCATAGCCGCGCGCGGCCTGCGGGGCAAACGGGCAACACCTTGTTCATTCCATTTCGGCAGAATACCGGCATGGATCGACCGATATTTCTTCGCGTCGCACTCTGCCTGCTGTTGAGTGGCTGCATGGCCGAGCCGACCGGCGCGCTTGTCGGCGCCAATGTCGCCAGCGTGATCGTGTTCGGACGTGGCATCGGCGATATATTGATTTCCGCCGGCTCCGGCCAGGATTGCTCAATCGTCCGGCTCGACCAGGGCAAATCCTATTGCCGCCCGGTCGAGCCCGCGCCCGAGCCGCCGCCTTACTGCACCAAAAGCCTGGGCGGCATCGATTGCTGGCTCAATCCGGAGGCATTGCTCAACCCGCCACGCCAGGTTGCCGACGGGCCACGCGCGCTGACCGCCGAGCAGGAAGCCCGGCGGACGCGTGTATGGCCGTTTTAGTCTGCCGCGAAGCCGGGCAGGTTTGGTGGCGGATAATACGACTTGTCGCCTAACGCCCTGACCCGGGCCCAGAATTCCGGCCCACCCGACTTGCCGACCTGCTCCAGATCAGCCGTCTGCCGCCACATGTTCCAAGATTCCGGGTGCAGCTGGCTCGCCTCGGCCAGATGGCGCGCCGCTTCTGCCACCCGATCATGCCGCTGCAACCACACCCCCAAACGGAAATGTGCGTGCGCCATGGCCATGTCAGCGGTCAGCGCCGGCAACGCCGCCCGCGCCGCATCGCCCGGCAGGGCATGGGCGTCAGTACGCACCCAGGCCCGCACCGCGTCCATATAGGCGGTGCGCGCCGCAAGCCGGGCTTTGGCATCATCGGGCGCCAGGGTTTTGGTGACCTGATCCATCCCGCGGAAATGATCGGTCGACCCCGCGCTCTCTGGCGGACGCACGATCTTGCCGCGTTCATCAATCCACACCGCCTGTGGCACGTTGACCATACCGTAGAGCGAGGCAACCCGATGTTCGGGGTCAATCAAGGACCAGTAAGTCGGCGCCGCTGCCTCAATCCACGGCCGCGCCGCTTCCGCCCCGCGGCTGTCCATCGCCACCGCAACCACCATGAAATTCGCGTCAGCCAGGCTATCGAACAAAGACTGCCACACGGGCAAGTCCAAGCGGCAGCCTCACCAACTGGCCCAACTGCTCAGGAAAACCTTCTTCCCGCGCAAGGACGACAAGCGATGCGTCTGCCCCGCCAAATCCTGCAATTCAAAGTCCGGCGCATCGAGGCCAGCCAGACCATCGCGACGGGCCTCAGCACCAACCCCGAGGCTCCAGACATCGCCCTCTGATACCACCGGATTGCCGAGCTTTTGCCAGAACGCGGCAAGATCGATCCGCCCCCCAACGCTCGGCATCGGCACGCAAAGATCGCCGAGGCACATGCCTTCGGGCTTAAGCGCCCAGCCGGTGGCTTTCAGCGCATCGGCAGCGGTCACTTGCAGGCCTGATATGGTATCTACGGCAAATTCATCTGTTTGGGTCAGGATCGTCGCCATCGGATTCTCCAGATAAAGGAAGGAAGGCACGTCGTTCTTTTTATGCGAAAAACAAGATGTTACTTACGCCCTGCCGCGCGCCAAAAACGCAAACGGCAGCGGCTCATTATCAATATCCGTCACCACCTCCACCAGCGCCGGCGAATTCGCCGCGATCGCCAGTTTCAGCGCCGCCCGCAGGCCATCCGCATCGGTCACCCGCCACGACGGCACGCCGAATGCCTTGGCGTATGTCTGGAAATCCGGGTTCACCAGCTTCGAGCCAGCATGGCGGCCGTCGAAAAGACGCTTCTGATCGCGATAGACGTTACCATAAGCGGAATTATTGACCAACACGATCACCAGATTAATGCCATGCTGCACCGCCGTCGCCAGCTCGACCCCGCCAAACAGGAAGCCACCATCGCCGGTCACCGCAATCACGGTGCGGTTCGGATGGGCGACCTTCACCCCCAAAGCCGTCGGCACACCATAACCGAGCGTGCCGGAAAACCCTGAAGTGATAAAGCTGCGCGCCGAATAACTCGGCATGCCAAACCATGACACGTAGCCAACCTGGGTCATTTCATCGACGAAAATGCCGTCTTCCGGCAGCACGTCACGGATTGCCTCAACGAGTGACATTTGCGGCTGGATGACCTGTATAGCCTCCTGAATCTCCGCCTTGGCGGCGGCGATCTTGGCAAGCTGAGCCGGATTATGGCGTTCCTCAACCCTCGCGGTGAGCGCGGCGACCGCCTGGGCGGCGTCGCCGATAATGCCGATATCAACCGGCAAACGGCGCATCTCGATCGGATCGATGTCGATGCGGGCAACGGTCAGGCCGGCAGGCTTGGCACCCCAACTCGACAGCGGCGTGGTCATTCTGGTGCCAATGCCGATCACCAGATCGCACTCCGGCCATAGCCTGGCGCCAGCCGGCACGGTGATCGACAGCGGATGGTGGGAACTCACGATGCCTTTGCCGGTGCGCAGCGCCCCAACCGACGCGCCGATGCGCTCGGCAAGCGCCAGAATTTCAGCACTGGCATCGAGCGCGCCACTGCCAAGCCAGATCATCGGCGCGTTGGCGGCATTGATCGCCTTGGCCAACTCGGCAAGCTTCACGGTATCAAGTGTCGGTTTCGGGTGCAGCGGCAACGGGTCGCAAGGTTGGATATCGGCAATTGTGGTAAACATGTCGGACGCCATTTCCAACGCCACCGGGCTTTGCCGGCCCGACCGCATTTCCTGGAAGGCCTGGGCGAGCTTATAGGGCGCATCAACCGGCGCCTCGATCCGATCGGCCGATTTTAACAGGGTTTTCAACGTCGCGAGCTGGTCGGGCAATTCATGCAGTTGCCCGCGCCCCTTGCCGATATAATTGCTCGGCACCTGCCCGGTCAGGCACAAAAGCGGCGCGTTCACCCCCCACGCGGTCGCAAGGGCCGCTGTGGTGTTGAGCACGCCCGGCCCCGGCACCACCGTGAACACACCGGGCTTGCCGGTCGATTGCGCGTAGCCGAACGCCATATAGGCAGTGGTCTGTTCATGGCGGGCATTGATCAGCCGGATGCGGTTGGCATTGCGCCCGAGCGCGTCGAACAGCCCGTAAAGCTGGACCCCCGGCAGGCCGAAGATCGTATCGACCCCGTGCCGCAGCAACCCATCAACCAGTGCTTCCCCGCCCGTCATCCGCGCCATTTTCATGCTCCGCTATCGTTTGGCGGGATGTTGGCACGCGGCACGGCTGGGGGGAAGTCATGTTCGGGGGAAGTCAGGGATCCCGCGTCAACCCTTGGCGCTTTAACGCATCCAGGTAAGCATGCCACTTATGGGTCCGCTCACGCCCGAGTTCATGGAGGTATTCCCACGAGAATATCCCGGTATCATGTTGATCATCAAATAAAATACGCACGGCGTAATGGCCGACCTGTTCAACCCCTAGCATCCCGACATGCCGCCTCCCGGAGATGGTCTTGCGTTCGCTAGGTCCATGCCCCTTCACTTCCGCGCTTGGGCTTTCAACGCGCAGGTATTCAGCCGGCAGCACAAAGGCGGTGCCGTCGTCGAAATCAATTTCCAGCAGCTTCTCCGCCCGGCGCAGTCGAATTTCGGTTGGGATGGGCATACTCAATCGTCCAGCCTGCGGGCTTCCTCGATCAACATGATCGGAATGCCGTCGCGGATCGGGTAGGCAAGGCCGGCAGCTTTGCTGATCAGTTCTTGCGCCTCACGATCATAAACCAACGTGGTTTTGGTCAGCGGGCAGACCAGCATTTCCAGCAATCGCGGATCGACCGGGACATGGGTTGGCGTGGACATTGTGCGTTCTCCTCAACTTGCCCGGCCAGCCTCGGGCGCATCGCTGCTGTAGGCGTCCATGCGCAACAGCGCCAGCAGCACCGCAGCCCGCTCCGCAAGGCTGTCGGCTTCGAGCAGCGCCTGCTTCTCGGCATCCGCGAAAGGGCAGACCATGGCCAGGGTGGTGATCAACGCCGGGTCCGGCATGCGTTCAACATGTTCCCAGTTCACTTCCATGTTGCGGCGGACAAAAAATGGACGCAACGCGGTGAGCAGCGCATCCCGATCGCCGCAATCAGGATCAGGTGACAGCGGCAACATCACCGCACGCACCTGGCGGAAGCCGTGCCGCTGCGCCAGTTCCTCGGTTATGCGAAAGCGCTTGGTGCCCTGCAAGGTAATCAGATAGCGGCCATCATCGGTTTCGCTGAACGACACCATGCGGCCCAGACAACCGATTTGATACAAAGCAGGACCGTTTGCACCTTCAACCTGCGACGCATCCGGTTGCACCATGCCAAATACCCGCCCCGCACCAAGGGCAGTTTCCACCATCGCCTGATAGCGCGGCTCGAATATATTCAGCGGCAGTTTCCCGCCCGGCAGCAGCAGCGCGCCAGAAAGCGGGAAGATTGGAAGTTCATCCGCGTGCACCATCAACGGAACAGCAATGCCGAAAGCTTGCGGCGCGCGACCATGGTCGCCGCATCTTCGAACCCCCAGGCTTCGAAAAATTTGAGCAGTTGCAGGCGTGCCGCGCCGTCATTCCATTTTCGGTCCCGGCGGATAACTTCCAGCAGCGCTTCGGCGGCCTCCTCGCGCTGGTCGGTTGCGTTCAGCGCGGTTGCCAGCTCATACCGCGCCTGGTGATCGTTGGCGTCGGCTGCAAGCCGCGCTTGGTAGGTCGCAAGCTGGGTGGCAGCCTTGGCACCTTCGGCGGCCAGAGCCAGCACGCTGCGGGCGCCGGAGATCTCCGGGTGCTCGGCGATCTTGGCCGGAACCCGGTCGAGCGTAGCCTGCGCCTCATCAGCATCGCCCAAGGCATGCAGCGCGCGAATCATGCCGGCCCAGGCGTCAGGGCTTTCCGGCTCGGTCTGCAACACCTCGGCAAAACCACCAGCCGCGACCTCATACTGGCCAGCCTCCATGGCGGATTTTGCTTCGGCCAGCAGCTCAGCGGTCGGCATTGCGCCACCGGCCGCCGTCAGCAGCTTCTCGACAAAGCGCTTCACCGTCGATTCGGGCTGCGCGCCCTGAAACATGTCGGCGATCTGCCCTTGCCA
>JACMOQ010000092.1 GCA_014377905.1 Acetobacteraceae bacterium
CTTATCGTCGGTACACAGGTGTTCTGCACAAGGATATAGCCATGTCCCGCCCGATACGTATTGCCGCCCTGCTTGGCCTCGCAGTACTCACCGCCGAGCCGGCAGCCGCCAAAAACACGATCACCGTCACGCTCACGCAAATCCTCGGCACCACCGATCCGGCGAAGGTCAAGGACTACACAGAATATCTCGGCGCGGTGAACACCTATGAAGGCCTCACAACAGTCGATGGCAAGGGCGACAGCCTCCCGGCGTTGCAGAAGAAGCTGGTGGCCGACCAGACCGACGTTTTCGTGCTGACGGCAACCGAACGCCACGCCATTCATCGGTGCCTCACCGGCTATCAATGGTCGCCGATCCAGAACTTCGGGTATAATTTCTCGAAGTTTAGCTGGACCTGCCAGTAACCGATGGAATTGCTGCGCCATGACTGCGCGGGCGTTTCCACGCTGACCCTCAACCGGCCGACCCAGCGCAATGCGCTGTCGGTCGGATTGATGGCGGAACTGGAAAACGCGATCGCGGCGATCCGGCACGATCCGGCGGTGCATGTCGTGGTGATCGCCGGCGCCGGCCCGGCCTTTTGCGCCGGGCATGATTTGCGGGAAATTCGGGCCACCCCCAACCGTGCGGCCTATGACGCGCTGTTCGCCCAATGCGGCCGGTTGATGCAGGCGATCGTGCATTTGCCCAAGCCGGTGATTGCTCAGGTCCACGGGGTTGCCACCGCCGCTGGTTGCCAGCTTGTTGGCAGTTGCGATCTGGCGGTGGCCGGCGCCAGCGCCCGGTTCGCCACGCCTGGGGTAAATATCGGCCTGTTCTGTTCCACCCCGATGGTGGCCCTTTCACGGGCGGTGCCGCGCAAGCACGCGATGGAAATGCTGCTGACCGGCGACATGATTTCCGCCGAGCGGGCGCGCGAGATCGGGCTGGTCAATCGCGTGGTGCCAGACGCCGATCTGGCCGCCGCGACGGCAGCACTTGCCGCCCAGATTGCCGCCAAAAGCCCGCTGACCCTCGCGATCGGCAAGGAAGCCTTCCATCATCAGGTGGAAATGACCCTGGCGGACGCCTACACCTACACCGCAACCGTAATGACCAATAACATGCTGGCGAACGACGCCGAAGAAGGCATCGATGCATTCCTGCAAAAACGCCAGCCGCACTGGACAGGAAGCTGACCCCCATGAACGACGCCAATACGCGCCCGGCTTTCGACCGTACCACCCAGGATATCGGCAACATCGTCGAATTCGGCCACGTCAATGTGCGGGTGCCCGATCAGCGCCTGGCGATCCTGTTCTATGTCGCCGGGCTGGGCCTGACCCGCGACCCTTACCTCATGGTCGGCATCGATAATGGCTGGATTAATGTCGGCACCTGCCAGTTCCACTTGCCGGTTGGCCCGGCGCAAATGCTGCGTGGGGTGACCGGGGTGGTGATGGCCGATCTCGATGCACTTGTGTCGCGTCTGGCAGTCGTGGCACCGCGCCTCGCCGATACCAAATTCGCCTATGCTCGCACCGGCAATCGGGTCGATGTCACCTGCCCATGGGGCAATCGCATCCGGGTCCATGCGCCGGATTTGCAGCGTTTCGGGCCGATCCTGCTCGGCATGCCCTATATCGAGGTCGAAACCGCGCCCGGCACCACCGCTGGCATTGCCCGCTTCTATCGCGAAATTCTGTTGTCGCCGGCGAGCCACGGCACCGATGCCGCCGGCGCGTTTGCCCGCGTCCCGATCGGCCGTGGCGAGAGCATGATTTTCCGTGAAACCCCCCGCGACCTCGGCGCCTTTGACGGCCACCACGTCCAGATCGCATTGGCCAATTTTTCCGGCCCGCACGCGCTGTTGCAAGCGCGGGGTTTGATCACCGAAGAAAGCAACGACGCGCAGTATCGTTTTCAGGACATCACCGACCTCGATACCGGCGCCGTGCTGTGCACGATCGAGCACGAGGTGCGTTCGATGCGCCATCCGATGTATGCCCGCGCGTTGATAAATCGTAACCCGACGCAGACCAATAACGACTATGCGCCCGGCCAGGAAAACGCGATCTACAGCCTGCGGGTGTGACCTGATTGGGAAGTTTGGTGGATGCGTCTAGGGGCCTTGATTTTGGCGCCGATCGACGCCAGCGCGCTCGACCGTGACCTGAAGATCGGCCTGATCGATCATAACGGGTTAAAAAATGGCAAGGCATTCTTTTTGGAGCACAAAAGGAACACCTTGCCTTCCATTCCAGCTACCTTGCCGCGGTAGACAGGAGTTCACCCATGTTCGACTACATCATTGTCGGTGGCGGCTCAGGCGGCGCTACCCTGGCCGGGCGACTATCCGAAGACCCGGCTGTGTCCGTCTGCGTGCTCGAAGCCGGCGGCGAGGGGCATGGCATCCTGGTGCGGGCGCCGGCCGGGATCATCCAGGTCGGCAACGTCAAGGCAATGAATTACGCCTACGAAACCGTGCCACAAACCGGTCTGGGCGGCCGGACCGGCTATCAGCCGCGCGGCCGGGGTTTGGGTGGCTCGAGCGCGATCAACGCCATGCTGTATTTGCGCGGCCACCGCACCGACTATGACGATTGGGCGCGGTCGGGCTGTCCAGGTTGGAACTTCGATGCGGTGCTGCCCTATTTTAAGCGCGCCGAGGGCAATGAGCGCGGCGAGGACGCGTTGCACGGCGCACACGGGCCGCTGCAAGTGTCCGACCAGCAAACCCCGCGCGGCATTTCCAGCGACTTTGTCGCCGCCGCCGAGCAGACCGGTTTTCCGCGCAACACTGATTTCAACGGCGCTGAACAGGAGGGGATCGGGCTCTATCAGGTCACCCAGTTCCACGGCGGCGACCGCAATGGCGAACGCTGCTCGGCCGCGGCGGCCTATCTTCATCCGGTGATGGATCGGCCAAACCTTACCGTGATGACCGAAACCCAGGCGCTACGTATCGTCCTGGAAAATGGTCGTGCCACGGGTGTCGAGGTGCGGCGCAAAGCCGGCACCGAAATTATTGCTGCATCACGTGAGGTCATCCTGTGCGGTGGCGCGTTCAATTCACCGCATTTGCTGATGCTGTCAGGGATTGGCGATCCGGCCGAAATCACCCCGCAAGGCATCAAAGTGCAACACGCGCTGCCAGGCGTGGGCAAGAATTTGCAGGACCATCTCGATTTCACTTTGACGTGGAAGTCCCACGAAACTGACATGATGGGCTTAAGTTTTCGCGGCATCGCCCAGTTGATTGCAGCGATTAACGAATGGCGTAAAACCGGCAAAGGGTTGATCGCGTCCCCGTTCGCCGAAAGCGGTGGGTTCATCAAATCAAGCCCCGAACTCAACCGGCCCGACCTGCAACTGCATTTCCTGATCGCAATGGCCGATGATCACGGCCGCAAGCGCCATTTGGGCTTCGGCTATTCCTGCCATGTCTCCGTGCTGCGGCCAAAAAGCCGGGGGACGGTTGGGCTGGCCAGCGCCGATCCCACGGTGGCGCCGCGCATCGATCCGAATTTTCTCGCCGATCCGGCCGATGCCGCGCTGCTGCTGGCCGGGGTGAAAAAGACCCAGAAAATTCTCGCCGCACCCGCCTTGGCGAAATATCGCTACAAGGAATTATACAAGACTGAGGGCCTCGATGATGCCGCCCTGATGGTTCAGATCCGCGCCCGTGCCGATACGATCTATCACCCGGTTGGCACGTGCAAGATGGGCATCGATCCGATGGCGGTGGTAGACCCGCAATTGCGCGTCCATGGCATCGCGGGACTGCGGGTGGTCGATGCTTCGGTGATGCCAACCCTGGTCGGTGGCAACACCAATGCGCCGACCATCATGATCGCCGAACGGGCGGCCGACCTTATACGCGCCACTGCGCACCAATGAACACAACGGGGTTAGACGCGGACCTCGCCATTCTGGCCAATGCCAAGCAACGTTGGACGGAGGTTTCGGTGCCAGATCGGATCGCCCTGCTCCAGGCGGTCAAGGATCGCCTGCTGGAGACGGCCCCCGCCTGGGCCGAGGCCGCCGCGCGCGCCAAAGGGCTCGATCCGGAATCGCCGAGCGCCGGTGAGGAATGGTTTGCCGGCCCTTATGCGGTGATGGTCTGGTGCAACGCGATGCTGGATATCCTCGCCCAAATTGCCGGCAAAAGCCATCTGCGCGGGCTGCGCCTGCGTGATGTGCCGGGCGGGCGAATCGCGGCGCGGGTGGTGCCGGGATCGATCTGGGACCGGGTGCTGTTCAGCGGCGTGACTGTCGATGTGTGGATGCAGCCGGGGGTGGATCGGGAAAATCTCGTGGCCAATTCAGCCGCCGGCTACAACCCGGCCATCGCGCGGATCGGCAGGGTTGCGCTGGTGCTTGGCGCCGGCAACGTGGCCGCGATCGCGCCGCTTGATTGTCTGCATAAATTATTTGTCGAAAACCAGGTGGTGCTGGTCAAGCTGAACCCGGTGAATGAGTATCTGGCTGAGTTCCTCGCCACCGCTCTGGCGCCGCTGATCGGGCCGGGGGTTCTGCGTATCGGGACCGGGGATGCCGCCGTCGGGCAATATTTATGCAGCAATCCCTTTGTCGAAACCATCCATATCACCGGC
>JACMOQ010000093.1 GCA_014377905.1 Acetobacteraceae bacterium
TCGAAGGCAGGGCGCGGCAGAGTGCCGGCCGCCAGCTGGCGCATGAAGTCGTGGGCAACATTGCCGTCCCATGCTGCGCCACAATCGCGGCGCAGACGGCCGAACAAACCTTGATCAAGCGGCAGAGCGTCCGACATCTGGGGCCTTTGCGGTATTGGATCGCGACTTATGGTCTGGCAGACATGAAAAAGCCCAAACACCGCACCATCGCGATTGATACGGGCCAGCAAATGTTACCTGCACGGGCGCGTGCCGCGCGGCTGCCAACGACTGGACGGTCCAGTTCGATCCTGCGGGTCGGGCTGCGGGAACCTTGGCATGGCGATTTGTATCATCGTGCGTTGACCTTGTCCTGGCCGCGCTTCCTTGCGGTGGCATCGCTGATATATTTTCTGGCCAATGCCGGATTTGCTTTGCTGTATCTTGCACAGCCCGGCAGCATCAATGCCGCCGTGCCGGGATCGTTTGCCGGTGCGTTCTTCTTCAGTGTCCAGACCTTTGGCACCATCGGTTACGGGGTGATGTCGCCTGCAACGACCTGGGCGAATAGTGTGGTGACGGTGGAAACCCTGGTCGGCATCATGCTGGTCGCGTTGACGACAGGCGTTATGTTCGCCCGGGTTTCACGCCCGACCGCGCGGGTGCTGTTCAGCAAGGTGGCCGTGGTGACCGACCATGACGGGGTGCCGACCCTGATGGTCAGAATGGGCAATGAACGGCTGAGCCAGATCGTCCACGCCGAGGTGCAGATGTCGCTGGTGAGGAACGAGGTCAATCGCGAGGGCCACGCGATGCGGCGGTTTTACGATTTGAAGCTCGAGCGCCAGCACACCCCGGTCTTTGCGCTGTCGTTCCTGGCGATGCACAGGATGACCGAGACGAGCCCGCTTCTGGGCGCGACGCATGACGATTTGGTGGCCCAGGGTGCCGAGCTCGTGGTGACGGTGACGGGGATGGACGAAACCCTGGGCGCGACCGTGCATGCCCGCGGATCGTTCCTGCCGGCGGAAATCCGCTTCGGCCATCGCTATGTCGATATTTTCGGGGTGACGCCGCAGGGTCGGGCAGCGATCGACTACCGGCGCTTTCATGATACCGAGGCGACGGGTGGATAGCTGCCCGGAGACAAGCACGGTTGCCCCGCGCCGCGCCGCGCCCTAGGTTGCGCGGCTTTTTCCGCAATTGCCTGAGAGTCCCAACCCCATGTCGCTCACCGCCGAACGTCTCGACCGTATTTCCGCCAGCATGACCATCGCCATCTCAACCAAGGCGCGCGCGATGAAAGCGGCGGGGCGGGATGTGATCCTGCTGTCCCAGGGTGAACCCGATTTTGATACGCCGCAGTTCATTAAGGACGCAGCGATTGCAGCGATCCAGGCGGGCGAAACGCGCTACACCGATGTGGCCGGAACCCTCGCGCTGCGGACGGCAGTGGCACATAAATTCAAGGTCGATAGCGGGCTCGACTACAAACCCGAGGAAATCATCGTTTCCACCGGCGGCAAGCAGGTGATCTTTAACGCCATGGTCGCCACCCTCAACAAGGGCGATGAAGTTATCATCCCGACGCCGGCCTGGGTCAGCTACCCCGACATCGTCGCTTTGGCCGACGGCACCCCGGTGCTGGTGCCGTGCGGGCAGAATAACGGGTTCAAGCTGCGGGCTGAGGATTTGGAAGCCGCGATCACCCCCAAGACCAAGTGGTTCCTGCTCAACAACCCGTGCAATCCGACCGGTGCCGCTTATTCAGCCGCAGAACTGCGCGCGATCTGCGATGTCCTGCTGCGCCATCCCGATGTTTGGATTTTCACCGACGACATTTACGAAAAGCTCGCCTATGACGGTTTCAAGCCGGCGACCATCGTTCAGGTCGAACCGAAGCTGCGCGACCGCACGCTCACGATGAACGGCTGCTCCAAGGC
The DNA here is from genome assembly GCA_014377905.1 of Acetobacteraceae bacterium. Lineage (GTDB taxonomy): Bacteria > Pseudomonadota > Alphaproteobacteria > Acetobacterales > Acetobacteraceae > CAITOL01. The sequence continues at coordinate 1,923 of JACMOQ010000093.1, forward strand.
CTATGCGATGACAGGCTGGCGCATTGGGTTTGCCGGCGGGCCGCTGCATTTGATTAAAGCGTTGGACAAGCTGCAAAGCCAGAGCACGTCCAACACCTCCTCGATCTCTCAGGCGGCAGCCGTTGCCGCCCTCACCGGACCGCAGGAATTTATTGGCGAGATGGTGGTGGCTTTCGAGCGTCGCCGCAATCTGGTGGTGGAAATGCTCAACAAGGCGCCCGGCATCACCTGCCACAAGCCGGAAGGCGCGTTCTACGTCTTCCCATCCGTCCATGGCTGCATCGGCAAAACCACCGCCTCGGGCAAGAAAATTGCAACCGATGAGGATTTTGTGCTGACTTTGTTGGAAGAACAAGGAGTGGCCGCGGTGCATGGCTCTGCGTTTCTGTATCCTGGGCATTTCCGCATCAGCTACGCGCTCGACGATGAAAGCCTGGTTGAGGCTTGCACCCGCATTCAGAATTTCTGCAGGGACATGCACTGATGCCGGCGCTGGCAAAGCGCCTTGCCCGGGTTCCGGTCGCGGCTACCGTTGCGATGACCATCAAGGCGCGGGAACTCCGCGCCAAGGGGGTCAACGTTATTGCGCTCACCATTGGGGAGCCGAATTTCGACACTGAACCGCACGCGATCGAGGCTGCCCATCAGGCCGCGCTTAAAGGGGATACCAAGTATCCCGCCCAGGACGGCATTCCGGCACTGAAAGCCGCCATCCAGCGCAAGTTCAAGCGCGAACACGGGATGGATTTCGCGCTCGACGAAATTTCGGTCAGTAATGGTGGCAAGCAGTCGATCTTCAATGCCTTTATGGCAACAATCGATGAGGGTGACGAAGTGATTGTGCCGGCGCCGTATTGGGGCGCCTATCCGCTGATGGCGCGCCTTGTCGGCGGTGAACCGGTGGTGGTGAACTGCCCGGAGAATAATGGCTTCCGGCTGCGGCCCGAAGACCTTGAAGCCGCCATCACGCCCAAAACCAAATGGCTGATGCTGAATTTTCCCAACAACCCGACCGGGGCGGTTTGCACCCCGGAAGATCTGCGCGCGATTGCCGATGTCATGCTGCGCCATCCGCATGTCTGGATCATGTCCGACGACATGTATGAGCATCTGATGTATGCGGATTTCAAATACACCACTCTGTCGGCGATCGAGCCGAAATTGCGCGACCGCACCGTGATTGTTTCGGGCGTTTCAAAGACCTATGCGATGACCGGATGGCGCGTCGGGTTTGCCGTCGGGCCAAAAGACCTCATCAAGGCGATGGTTAACATGCAGGGCCAGGCGACCGCAGGGGTTTCAACCGTCGGGCAGGCCGCGGCCATCGCAGCCCTTGACGGCCCGCAGGAGGGCGTGGCGGTCCGCCGCGCAATCTATAAAGCCCGTCGCGATCGGGTGGTGGATGCCCTCAACGCCATGCCGGGCATTACCTGCCACCGGCCGGAAGGGGCGTTTTACGTTTATCCCAACATTGCCGGCTGCATTGGGCGAACCACGCCCGCCGGTAAGGTGCTTGCCAGTGATGAGGATTTTGCCCTCGCCTGCCTCGAGGAGGCCCATGTCGCATTAGTCGCCGGCGTTGCCTTCGGAA
>JACMOQ010000094.1 GCA_014377905.1 Acetobacteraceae bacterium
CGCCGGCGCGGCGTTGCCAGCCGGCGCCGGAGGCACGGAGGGCATCGACCAGTTCGCGATCGAGGCGGAGGGAAATGAGCTCCTTAGTCGGACGCTTTTGCGGTCCGCGCTTGCGCCGTGCATGGGCGGCGACGATTGCGGGCACCAAGGTCCGCGCTGGCTGCATGGCTGCGAAGGCCGCGTCGTCGAGTTCGGCATTGTCCGGGTCGGCGGCAATACCACGGTTGATCGCGGCTTCTTCCTCCGGGGTAGGGAGCTTAAATCTGGTCGGCATAGCGTAAAGTTTCCTTCGTGTTAGCGCGACGCAAGCTGATCAGACGGAGGCGGGTGCGGCGAATGGTGAACACCATCACATGTATCCGTTCACCAATCGGGGCGATCGTGGTCAATCTGATTTCGCCGTAGTTGTTCCGTGTGTCGGCCAACACCCAGGCTTGGTCCCAGTCGAAATCAATAACATCGGCGAAATCCACGCCATGTTTCATGAGATTGGCGCGCCGCTTGGCCTCGTCCCATTCGAATGGCATCAGCAAATTGTATATATAGATTGATTCTGCTGCAAGGTGATTGTTGTGGTCTATCGAACCTGGCTCACACCCGCTTCCCCGGCACCAACGGGACCACCACCGGCGCATCGCCCTCCGCCTCGGCCGCGGTCTGCATGGGACAGACCAGCACGGTCAGCGTCCCCCCATCAGGGGCTGCAAATTGCACCGGGGCGCAGACGCCCAACTGCAACAAGGCGGCGAAAAGGGCGACGAGGTTCATTGGGGTTTTCCTTGGTTCGGAATGGGCATGGAATTGGCCAGCAGCAGGCTTTTGCTCGCCGAACCGCTGGAACTGCCGAGCCAGAAATTCGCCACCTGGGTCGCCATTGCCGCGAGTGTGCCCAGCAGCACATTGGCTAAAGCGGTGGAATTTTCTGGAATGGCACGGGTCAGCACCACGAACAGCATCCCGCCAAACGCCAGCAGGATGATGCCCGACAGCAGCGGTGCGCCCCAGGCCAGGCTGCTATGGCCCTGCGCCAGCGCAACCTCCGCCCCGCGCGCGGACGCAACGTCGGCCATGGCGGCTTTCATTGCGTCGAGCTCAGCCAGGCGCTGCGCATCGGCGGCGCGATTGGTTTCGGCTTGGGCGGCGGCGGCGATTTCGGCGAGCTTGATCTGCAATTGCGCGGCGAGTTCGGATTTGCCCTGGATCGCCAGGATGGCGGCCTCGGCGCCGCCGGGGGCGGCCAGATCAGTCCCGGTCACTGCCGCTACCGCGCCTGCAACGGACTCGGCAATTGCGCCGCCGTTGGCGCCGAACAAATGCTGGGCAAGCTGCGGGGCAATGCTGAGAATCAGGGGCAGCAGGGATGCGAACATTTAACGTCCCCCCAACGCGGCCAATGCGGCGGTGCAGGCGCGCTGGCGGTCGTCCAGCCCGATCAGGCCGCCATTGATCCGCCGTGTGAGGGTGGCAAGGTCCCAACTGTCGGCGATCGGGTTCAGCACTTTCCATGCCCAGAACCACGCGGCGCTGGCGGCCGCACCTTCCGGCGTTGTGGCCCAGTCGGCGGTGCGGTCGATCTGGCAAGCCATGCTGGCGGCGAAGGCGGCGTATTCGCGGCGCCCGGTGATCTGGGTCAGCCCAAGGCCGCGAAACCGCCAGCCATCGCCACTTTCCGGCGGGCCGTTGCCCATGCGGTCGGCGTAGACTTTGTTGGCCAGCGCTTCGGGGGCGTTAACATAAGGGGCGGCGGCGTCCTCGGTCGGGAAGCGCGACGGCCACACCGCGCAAATCCGCGCCGCACTGCGGTAGGTCATGTTTTCGGCGGTGGCGGTGAAGCCATCACTTTCCACCGCGCACTGGCCGATGAAGCCGGCGATGCGATAGGCGGTGGTGATGGCGGCGTCGCGCATCGGGCCAGCCAGCGCCGCGGCCCAGGCGGCGGCCTCGGCCGGGCGCAGTTTGGGGGCGGCGGCGCGTAGCGCGGTGGTGATGTCTTGAGTTAGGTTGGATGACATGCAGGGTGCTCCTTAGGTGGAGCGACCGTGCGGTAGGAAAATTTTCGCTGCAAGAAAAGTTATTAAAACTGACGAATTTTTCACGCTAGCGAGCAGCAAGCGTCTTCCAACAAAGTCCTGAACCAGCTGCCGTCCTGCTAGGCATACCCGGTGTCGGGATGTCGAGGGTACCGCCCATGCCACCGCGGGTCAGCAATGACATGGGCGAACAGTCAGAATTGCAGGATGACGTCGGTGGCGAGGGTGATCGACCCGGCATCGCGGCCACCTTTGTAAGGTTTGGTGCCGTTGAGTGACCGGTCAAACCGCAGTTCGGGACGGATGAGCAGTCCAGCGATCGGCGCGGGCAGGCTGGGCTTGTAAGTGGCACCGATGGTGAGCGAACCATAGGTGGTGCGGGTGCCGCCGAGCACGGTAGTTGGCAGGCCCATCTGGGCGAAAAGCGGGCCACTATTGGTCGGGTAGGCACCAACGAAGAAGCCCTGGCTGTCGCGGAAGACTTCGGCGCGGGCATTCAACGTTACCGTATCGGTTAGCGCGTAGCCCGCGTATTGCGCGATACCCCAGGCTTCGGCACGAGCGAAATCATCGCGGGCGTAGTCGAACTCGGTGATAAGGGTCAGCTTGTCGGTGGCTTTGTAGGTGATGCTGACGTCGTTGAGGTAACGCCGAAAATTATTGGCCGATGGCGTCACCCGGTTGGGGGTTTCCGATCCGGCATGGCTCAGCGCCAGCACCGTGAGTTTGCCGTCCATAAGGTTCAGCCCGAAGCCGAACATTACCGCCAGGCTCGTGTTGTTGTCGCCAGCCTTAAAGAAGCTGGTGTTCACCCCGGTATCGACGCCGAGGTACAAATCCAGCATGTCGGTGGCGTGGACCGTGGCATAACCACCGGATTGCTTGAAGGGCAGGCCGAAGTTGAAGATGTAGGAATGGCTGTAAAACGAATTTGTCGACGGATCGATGGTTTCGGCGCCCATCGGGGTGGAGTAGTGCCCAATTTTCATATCCACGCCGCCTTCGGTCAGCCAGGGCAGATGCACGGTCAGGTTGGCCTCAACCAGATCAAACTGGTTGCGGGCTTTCAGACCGGTTCCAAGAATGCCGATATAATGGGTGTAGCGGGCATCCGATCCATACATGCCTTGCAGCTTAAAGCCGACATCGTAGCCGGTCGCTTTCGGGTCAATCATGCGGCCGACGGTGAACAGCCCCTGGTTCAACAACGGCTCATTGGCGCGGTCGGTCAGCAATTGGCCGAAGTTGAGCTTGTCGCGCGGAGCGGCAAAATTGCCGGTGATGCCGGCTTCGATCTGGGCGTTCCAGGTGATGGTGCTGGCCCAGTTGCCTTTGGGGGCGTCGTCGGCCATTGCGGGGGTGGCAAGCAAGCCAAGGGCTGCGACCAATAGTGAGGACTTCTTCATCGTGGTCTCCTTAAAACGCAAAACCGCCGCGCCCCGGTTCCTGGGGCGCGGCGGGTTGATCGCATCAGCCCAGACGTTCGCCGTGCAACACGACGTCGAGGCCTTCGCGTTCTTCATCTTCGGTGACCCGTAGGCCAACGATGGCGTCCACGATTTTAAGGATGATGTAGGTCATCACACCGGACCAGATCAGGGTGACCAGAACCGTCACGACCTGCGCTTCGAACTGGGCGATGCTGGCGATATAAACGCCGTTGGGGTTGGCTTTGTCGGCGGTAAGCGGGCCGAACGCGAACACACCGGTCAGCAGCGCGCCAACAATGCCGCCCACGCCGTGGACGCCGAAGGCATCGAGGCTGTCGTCATAGCCCAGCACCCGCTTGAGCGAGGTTGCCGCCCAGAAGCACACAATGCCGGCAACAATACCGATGATCAGCGCCGCGCCGGGCAACACAAAGCCAGACGCCGGGGTGATAGCGACAAGGCCTGCAACCGCGCCGGAAATCGCCCCCAGCACGGACGGCTTGCCCTTGTGCATCCATTCCGCAAAGGTCCAGGCCAGCGCCGCGGCGGCGGCGGCAATCTGGGTCACGGCCATCGCCATGCCGGCACGGCCGTTGGCGGCAACGGCGGAACCAGCGTTAAAGCCGAACCAGCCCACCCACAACATCGCAGCCCCGATCACAGCAAGCGACAGATTGAACGGCGCCATGTTGTCATGGCCGTAACCAACCCGCTTGCCGAGCACAAGGCAGCACACCAGACCGGCAATACCGGCGTTGATGTGAACCACGGTGCCACCAGCGAAATCGGCCGCGCCTGGCAGACCAAAAATGCCGGCCGCAAGGAAACCGGTCGGCGCCCAGACCCAATGGGCAATCGGCGAATAGACTAGCAACGACCAGGCGACCATGAAAAGGCACATTGCCGAGAACTTCATCCGGTCAGCGAAGGCGCCGGCGATCAGGCCTGGGGTAATGATGGCGAACGTCATCTGAAACATCATGAAGACGCTCTCGGGCACGGTCTGGGTGACAGCGGCTTCAGTGCCGGCGCCGAGGATGAACGGCTTGTCCCAGTTGGCGCCGAAACCTGCCAGCATCACGCGGGAGAAGTCGCCGATATAGGCCGAGCCATTGGTGAACGCGAGCGAGTAGCCGGCCACCATCCAGACCACGGTGATCAGGCAGGTGATCATGAAGGACTGCATCATGGTCGCCAGAATGTTCTTTTTGCGCACCATGCCGGCATAGAACAGGGCAAGACCTGGAATGGTCATCATCAGCACCAAGGCAGTGCTGGTCAGCATCCAGGCGGTATCGCCGGAATCAAGTTTTGGGGCAGCGTCTTCCGCCCATGCGGGCAAAGACAGCATCAGTGCCGGCAGCGCGAGCGCGAGGCTTTTGCGACAGGCCGGGATAGCCAGCGCGATGCGGGTGAGGTGTTTTTTCATGTCGGATTCCTCGATCAAAGCGCTTGGGTGTCGATTTCGCCGGTGCGGATGCGGACCGCCCGTTCGATATCCATCACGAAAATTTTGCCGTCGCCGATGCGGCCGGTCTGGGCGGCCTTGGTAATCGCCTCGATCACCTGCTCGACCAATTCATCGCCGACGACAACTTCGATTTTCACTTTGGGCAAAAAGTTCACCTGGTATTCGGCACCGCGGTAAATCTCGGTCTGACCCTTCTGGCGGCCGAAGCCTTTTACTTCTGTTACGGTCAAGCCCTGGACGCCCAACGGCGTCAGCGACTCGCGCACTTCATCGAGCTTGAACGGCTTGATGATGGCCATGATAAGCTTCATTGGACTCCAATCCTTTGCATGAGCTGAAATTATCCTTTCAAGAACCATGCCAGCGCGTAAGCCAGGAATCCCGCGGGCTTTGCCTCCGTTTGATGCGCGACAATGCACAATTTCTAGGCAGACGGTTGTATTTCCACCGGATTGGACCAGGATAGAAGGTAGAATTTTGAAGGGCCGGATCATGCGGGACGTAGATGTTTGTGTGGTCGGCGCGGGTCCGGTGGGCGGCACGTTGGCATGCCTGCTGGCGCAATCCGGGGTGCGGACGGCGATCATTGACCGGGTGGCCCTGGCGCCGATGGAGCATCCGGCGTTTGACGGACGTGCCTATGCGATTGCCGCCGGGTCGCGCACGGTGATGCAGCAGGCGGGGGTTTGGGACCGGCTGCCGTCGGCACCTGGGCCGATCCGGGAAATTCGGGTTTCGGACGGGAAATTGGGGCGGCGCGCGTCCCGGTTGTTCCTGCATTTCGATACGCGGGACGTGGATGCCGAGGCGTTTGGCTGGATGGTCGAAGCGCGCAGCCTGCGGGTGGCGTTGAACGCCTTGATGCATGATTTGCCCGAACTTCAGGTGCATGCGCCGGCAACCGCCCAGGTGACACGGTCGGAAGACGGCGCCGAGATCGCACTGGCGGACGGAGGTGTCTTCAAGGCGCGGCTGGTCGTCGCCGCCAATGGTCGGGGCAGCGCATTGCGGGCCGAGGCCGGGATTAGAACAACGTCACTGCCCTATGATCAGGTCGGGATTGTCTGCACCATCGCCCATGACCTGCCGCATGACGGAGTGGCGCTCGAACATTTCCTGCCGGCTGGGCCCTTTGCACTACTGCCGATGGCAGGGACGTCAGACGAGCCTAATCTTTCCGCCATCGTCTGGACCGAGCGAACCGAGATGGCGGCGCATTTAATGCGGATGGACGATGCGCGGTTCGCAGCTGAGCTGGTGCGGCGGCTCGGGAGCTATCTCGGGGCCGTGCGCATAGTCGGGCAACGTTTCAGCTATCCGCTGTCGGCGCTGCTGGTGCATCGCTACACGGCAACCCGGCTGGCGCTGATTGGCGACGCGGCGCATGGCATTCACCCGATCGCAGGCCAGGGCTTAAACCTTGGGTTCCGCGATATTGCGGCGCTGGCCGGGCTGGTGGGCGATGCGGTTGCGGCGGGCCAGGACCCCGGTGGTGCGGACCTGCTGCGACGCTATCAGGCAGCGCGGCGGCCGGACAACATGGCGATGCTGGCAGCGACCGACGGGCTGGATCGGCTGTTCAGCAACGATAACCCGCTGGTTCGGCTGGCCCGCGATATCGGGATTGCCGCGGTGCACCGGGTGGGGCCGCTGAAGCGGGTCTTCATGCGCCAGGCGATGGGTGCCTCAAAATAAACTGGCAGTTTCGGGAAAAGTGGCATATAAAAGGGAAGTGACTAATTGAGGCCGCCATGAACGTTCATTACGCCAAGATGACTGAAGGTGGGCGCTTGCTGGTTCCCGCTGAACTGCGCCGAACCCTCGGCATTCAGCCCGGCAGCGATGTTGTGCTGGACCTCGCGGACGGGGAATTGCGGGTGCGCGCACTCGACAAAGCCGTATCCCGTGCCCAAGCGATCGTGCGGCGCTATGTGCCGGACGGGGCGAACGTCATTGATGACTTCATCCAGGAACGCCGCGCCGCTGCCGCCCGCGAATGACCGACGATGTGGTGGTGCTGGATGCGTCCGCATTGCTGGCGTTGCTATTCAATGAGGTCGGGGCGGACATCGTGGCCGCCCGGTTGGCAACATCGGTGATCGGCGCGGTAAATTTGTCCGAGGTTGCGGCCAAGCTCGCCGATTGCGGCATGCCGGAAGCGGCAATCAGCGCGACCTTTGACGAGTTTGATCTTGATATACGCAGTTTCGATGCAAAACAGGCACGGCTGGCTGGGGCAATGCGCGGGCCAACGAAGGCTTTCGGCCTGTCATTGGGCGACCGCGCGTGCCTCGCGCTCGCGCGCCAGCTCCAAGCGGTGGCATTCACCGCAGACCGGGACTGGGCAAAGCTCGAACTTGACGGTGTCCGGGTGAAACTGATCCGCTAATAAGCCCCCGACCAGCCGTCGCGCCGTGGGTCCGACCCGACCACCCGCAGCCCGTTATCAAGCACCCGGATGGTCTGCATCGCGCAGGGTCCGCCGAGGTGTCCGACCTTGTTGATCGCGTGGCCGCGCCCGGCGAGATCGGCCAGAATGGCGTCACCGAAATCGGCTTCGATGGTCAGCTTGCCGTCGCCATCATGCGGCCAGTTGGCGCCCTGGTCAGCCTGGCTCGATGTCCAACGCGGCGATTCGACCGCGGTTTGCGGGTCCGCGCCAAGATCGATCATCGCGGTCAGCACCTGGGCGTTGACCTGAACCTGGTTGTCCGCGCCGGGCGTGCCAAGGGATGCCCATAATTTGCCGTCCTTGAACACCATTGCCGCATTCATCGTGTGGCGGACGCGCTTGCCGGGTTGCAGTTGGTTGGCGTGGCCCTTGGCGAGGTGCCAGTAGGCCATGCGGTTGTTGAGCAGCACCCCGGTATCGCCGGCCATCACGCCAGACCCGAAACCGGAATTGAGCGACTGAATGCCTGACACGCAATTGCCGTCAGCATCGACGACGGTGAAATAGGTGGTGTCACCTTCCGCCGCTTCGGCCACCGGCGGCAGATGATCGGCGGCGCGGCGCAAATCGATCATGCCGGCGAGCGCGTCGGCGTGGCTGTCCGACAGCAGATGATCGAGCGGCACGCTGGCGAAACGCGGATCGGTGCCATAGCGTTCGCGGTCAAGGAAGGCGCGTTTCTTGGCTTCAACCAGGATGTGAATGCGCTCGGCATCCGTCGCCGCCGCGAGATCGAAACGTTCCGCGATCTTAAGGATTTGCAGCATGGTAAAGCCGGTCGAGTTGGGTGGCGTCTGCGTCACCTCAAACCCGCGATAGGTGATGCTGATCGGGGTGGTGATTTCCGCCTGGCAGGCCGCGAGGTCGGCTGCGGTAATCATCGTGCCGCGCGCGGCCATGCCGGCGGCGAGGCGTTTGGCGAGCGCGCCACGATAGAAGGTCTCGGCGCCGTCGGCCGCGATTTCCTCCAACGTGCGGGCGAGTTCCGGCTGGATGACCAGATCGCCAAGACCCTTGCCGACGAAAACCCGCGCCGAAAGCGGATCGCGTGACAGCACCGCGCGGTAAGTTTCGCTAATTTCGGCATGGCGATGGGTGGCACCATAGCCGTTGCGGGCGGCGTCGATCGCAGGTTGCACCAGCTGTGACCAGGCTAGTTTGCCGTGGGCCGCGTGCATCGCACCAAGCCCGGCAAGGCAGCCCGGCACCGACACGCTGCGTGGGCCGGTGATGTCCATGCCCGACGCGAAGGCGTCCGCTGTCGCTGCCGCCGGCGCCGATCCGGTGGCGTTGACCACAACACGGCGGCCGTTGATCAGAATGTTGTAGAAACCGTCGCCGCCGAGGCCCGACATCATCGGCTCGACCACTGTGTAGGCCAGGCTGATTGCAACCGCGGCATCCACCGCGTTGCCGCCAGCGCGCAGAATATCGAGGCCGGCCTGCATGGCGACGGGATGATTCACCCCAACCGCGCCATTGCGGCCCATGATAAGCGGGCGGTGGGTCCTTGGGATCAGATACATCTCCGTCTCCTCAGAGATATTCGTTGAAGTGCTCGGTGATCGTTGCATAAACCCGGCGGGGATGGTCGGGCCGGATGAAGCCGTGGCCGGCATAGGTAAAACGCTCGTACCGGACCTTTTTCTGCCGTTGCTCCATGGCGTCGGTAAAAATATCGCTCTCGTTCTGCGGCACCCGCGGATCGCGATCGCCATGCAGCAACAGCAAGGGCGCCGTGACGTTGTCGACGTGGCGAAGCGGTGAGATTTTGTCGAACAGCGCATCATGGGTGCCAGGGAAGCCGTATTCATGGGCGCGATGGGTGGCGCGCCATGGGCCGGTGCGTTCCAGGAGCGTGACGAAATCGGCGATGCCGTAATAATTGACCGCTGTTTTCCACAATTCAGGCTGCAAGGTCACCGCCGCCAGCACCACCCAGCCGCCATAAGACTGGCCCATGATGCCGATGCGGGCCGGGTCGAGCTCCGGCTGCGCTTTGACCCAGGCATGGCCGGCGGCAAGATCGTCCATCACATCGACGCGGAGTTCGAGTTCGTCGGCGTCCATATAGGCACGGCCATAGCCGGTGCTGCCACGCATGTTGGGCATCATCACCGCGAAACCCTGGCTCAATAAAAGCTGGATGTCAGGGCGGAAATTGCCGCGTGTTTGTGACGATGGGCCGCCATGGACCCAAACCACCACCGGATAGCCGGCAGCCGGCTTGGGGGATTTGGGCCGCAGATACCAGCCCGGAATGGTCTTGCCATCGAAGCTGGTCCAGGAAATCAGGCTTGGGGTGACAAGCTCGGCCGGATCAATGCCGGCATCAGCTTTCATGTCGGCTTCAAACAATGGTGCGGCCACGCCCGCGCGCCACACCCAGATGCCGGATGGCCGCGTCGGGCCTTGATGGCTGAACGCGAGGCTGGCGCTATCGGGCGCCCAGGCGAGATCGGCCGCAATGCCGTCCGCCAGCGCCACCACCGGGCGGCTACCGGCCACCGGCCCGACCCGCATTACCGTGTAGCCGCGATCGTTTTCAATGGTGGCGAGCAAGGCGCCATCAGGCGACAGCGACCAGGAATCGAGATCGCGATCCGGCGCCACATAAATTTCGATGCAAATGCCGGTCGCTGGATCGAGTTGGCACAGCCGCATGAAATCATGCCCGCCATGGTCGGTAAGACCCATCAACAGCTCCGCGCCCTTGACCCAGCGCATTGCGCTGTAGCGGCTCGGCGACGGGCGCGGCATTTCGGTCAAAGCGCGGCTGGCGATGTCCAATACATGCAGGCGCTGATCGCCGCCCGACAGATCGTGGATCACGGTGAGTTTGGTGCCGTCCGGATGCCAGCTTGGCACGGTCAGAATGCCCGGGCCTTCGATCAGCCGCGTGTCGGCGCCGGTGGCGAGGTCCATGATATGGATATCGAAATAACGTTCGTCGCGCGCATTGGCGGCATAAGCGATCATGCAGCCGTCGGGGGAAAAGCCGCCGAGATCGTGGATTGCCTCCGGCGCGGCGGTCAGGGTTTTGCTAACCCCGTTTTCCCAAAGATGAAATTGCTGGCGTTCATCGCCACCGGCATCAATGCCCCAGATCACCCGATCATCATTGGGGGCGCGGCGCAGAAACCCGACCTTTTCGTCATGAGTGCTGAGTTGGGTGGCGTTGCCGCCATCGGCATCCATCACCCAAACCTGCGGCATGCCGCTGCCGAGCGGCTTGGTGCCGCGCAAATGGAAGATTCGTGTGCCATCCTTGGAAAAAGCGGGGGAGCTGGCGGTGCCGATTTTTACCCAGGATTCGGTGGGGATGGTCATGTGGTGGTCTCCGGTTTTTTGCACGAAACGCCTTGGAGCAAGCCCCTCACCCCGGCTGGGGGGGGGAATTCTAATACAATCCCCCCACGCTATGCCGCGCGACAAAATGCTGATCGCCGACCCGCACCAGCGGGGCGACAACCGGCAGATCATCCAACCGCCGCAACGGGCTGGGGACTTCGCTCTCGTCGAGTTCTTCCAGCGCCGCGCGCCGGCGCGGATCGGGGACCGGGACGGCGGCGAGCAACCGGCGGGTATAGGCGTGCTGGGGATCGTTAAAGACCGCCTGGCGCGGGCCGATTTCGACGATCTGGCCGAGATACATCACCGCGACGCGATGGCTGACCCGTTCGACCACCGCCATGTCGTGGCTAATGAACAGATAGGCGAGGCCCAGCCGGGCTTGCAATTCCATCAGCAGGTTCACCACCTGGGCGCGGATCGAGACGTCAAGCGCAGCCACCGCTTCATCAGCGATAATCAGGCTGGGTTCGCTGGCGAGCGCCCGGGCGATGCAGACGCGCTGGCGCTGGCCGCCGGACATTTCGTGGGGGTAGCGGTTGGCGTAATCGGCCGGCAAGCCGACCTGGACCAGCAGCGATTGGACGCGGTCCTGCACCGCCGCGCCGCGGGCGAGGCGGTGGGTGTGGATTGGCTCGGCGATCGAAAACCCGATGGTCAGGCGCGGGTCGAGGGAGGCGAACGGGTCCTGGAAAACAAACTGCACCGCGCGGCGCAAATGCTTTTCGGTGGTGCGGGTAAGGCGGGAGACATCCTCGCCATTGACCATAATGCTGCCTGAACGCGGCGTTTCGAGCCGGATGATGCTGCGCCCGGTGGTGGTCTTGCCGCAGCCACTTTCGCCGACCAGCGCCAGGGTTTCGCCGGGTTGCACGGTCAGGCTGATCTGCTCTGCGGCGTGAATGCGGCCGGTCAACCGAAAACCGCGCCGCACATCGAAACGGGTGGTCAACGCATCGAGTTGCAGCACCGGGTTTGCGTCGTGGCGGACGGTGTCCTGCATTTCCATCGCAGCGCCAGCGATCTGGAATGGCGCGGGCAGCGCATGGTCGGAGAGTGCGCCGAGCACCGGCACCGCGGCGAGCAGCATCTTGGTGTAAGGATGCTGCGGGGCATGGAAGATCGGTTCAATATCGCCGGTTTCGACCACATCGCCATGCTGCATGACGACAACCCGATCGGCCATTTCGGCAACCACCCCCATGTCATGGGTGATAAAGATCAGGCCCATGCCAAGTTCTTTTTGCAGGCTGCGCATCAGGCGCAGGACTTGCGCCTGGACGGTGACATCAAGCGCTGTGGTCGGTTCATCGGCGATCAGCAAACGCGGACGGCAGGACAGCGCAATGGCGATCATCACCCGCTGCCGCATGCCGCCCGACAACTGGAACGGGTAGCGGCCCAACTGGCGGGCGGCATCGGGGATGCGGACCACTTCCAGCAGGCGGCGGGCTTCGGCGGTGGCGGCAGCGTCCGACAGGCCCTGGTGGAGGATGATGCCCTCGGCGATCTGGCGCCCGACAGTCAGCACCGGATTGAGGCTCGACATCGGCTCCTGAAACACCATCGCGATTTCGGGGCCACGCAGGGTGCGCATCGCTTCGGCGGGTTCAAGCACCAGATCGCGCAGCCGGCCGGATTTGTCGGTGAAGTTGATGGCGCCGGCCGTGATGCGCCCGCCGGCATGGTCGAGAAGGCGGGTGATGGCCAAAGCGGTGACGGATTTGCCGGAACCCGACTCGCCGACCACGGCCACGGTTTCCCCTGGCTCAACCGTCAAATGGAGGCCGTGGACGACTTCAACCGGGCCGTTTTCGCCAGGGAATGCAACGCTGAGACCGCGAACATCAAGAAGCGCCATCAGCCGAGCGCCTTGATGAACAAAGACGCAACGGCTTCGCAGCCAATACGGTCATCTTGTTGGAAGCGATCCAGAGTGGGGCTGTCGATGTCGAGCACGCCGATCACCACGCCATTTCGGATCAATGGCACGACGATCTCGGAATTGGAGGCGCTGTCGCAAGCGATGTGACCGGGAAAAGCATGGACATCTGGCACCACGATGGTTGCGCGGTTGGCGGCGGCGGTGCCGCAAACGCCTCGCCCAAGCGTGATGCGCACGCAGGCGGGTTTGCCGGCGAACGGGCCGAGCACCAGCGTGTCGCCCTGCATGAAATAAAACCCCGCCCAGTTGATGTTCGGCAAATACTGCCACATCGCAGCGGCGGCATTGGCGGCATTGGCGATCAGGTCGGTTTCGCCATCGAACAGGCCGCGCAGATCACTGAGAAGATCGTCGTAAACCGGGGTCATTCACTGGCTCCAAAGGCCGTGGTGAGGGCTGCAAGATGCGGGGTGGCGGCGTCCGCGCTGACGGCCTCGATCGCGCGATACTCAGCGACCAGGGCAGCACCCGCCACGGTCAGGCGCGCACCACCGCCCCGCGCGCCGCCTGCAGCGGTCGCGACAACCGGGGTGCCGAGATGGCGGTTAAGGTCCTCGACCAGCTCCCAGGCGCGGCGGTAGGACATTTTCAACACCCGCCCGGCGGCTGAGATTGATCCGCTGCGGGCAATTTCCTCCAGCACCGCGACCTTGCCGGGGCCGATGCGGGCACCCGACGCGAGGTCGAGCCGAATACTGATCCGGTGCGCTGGCGCTTGCGTGGGGACAGAGCGGGAGGGGGTGATGGTCATCGATTGGCAGCCAAACACGCGCGCGGTTGCGGATCAATGGGCAGTGGATCAATCTCCTGCCTCAAACGTTCGGGATGCCCGCATTGATCGCCACCCAGCACTCAGTTTGTCCGCATGATTGCCCGTCAACCTGCGCCTTGGAAGTCGAGGTCCATGATGGCGTCCGTATTGGTGCCGTGCGTGGGGCGAAGGGCAACGACTACACCGCTGGGGTGATTTGCGGGAAGGTTTCGCGCTACGCCGAACGCATCCATCACCCGGATCGGCTGACCCATCCTTTATTGCGCACTGGGCCGAAGGGCAGCGGCCAGTTTCGCCAAATTGGCTGGGACGAGGCATTGGGGCGCATTGCGGCGGCTTTCCAGCAGGCAACGCGCGACCATGGGGCGCAAAGCGTGTGGCCCTATTATTATGCCGGAACCATGGGGCTGGTGCAGCGTGACGGCATCAACCGGCTGCGCCATGTCATGGGCTATGCGCAGATGGGCAAGACGATTTGCACCGCAGTGTGTGAATCCGGCTGGGCCGCGGGCGTCGGGCGTTTTGCCGGGCCGGATTCGCGGGAGATGGCGAAGTCTGACCTGATCGTTGTCTGGGGCGGCAATCCGGTTGCGACCCAGGTCAACGCGATGATCCATATCACCCGCGCCCGCAAGGAACGCGGCGCCAAGCTGGTGGTGATCGATCCTTATCGCACCGGGACCGCGCTGGTTGCCGACATGCATCTGGCGCTGCGGCCGGGCACCGATGCGGCGTTGGCGTGCGCTGTCATGCATATGGCGTTCCGTGACGGGCACGCGGACCGCGCCTACATGGCGAAATATGCCGATTGCCCGGACCGGCTGGAAGCGCATCTGGCGACGCGCGGGCCCGCCTGGGCGGCGGACATCACTGGGCTGACAGTGGCCGAGA
>JACMOQ010000095.1 GCA_014377905.1 Acetobacteraceae bacterium
ATTCAGCTTCTGGTGCTGGGCGGATCGCTCGGCGCGCGGGTGTTCAGCGATGTGGTGCCGCACGCAATCGCGCGTCTGCCGGCCGAATTGCGCGCGCGCCTCGCGATCACCCAGCAATGCCGCAGCGAAGACCTGCCGGGGGTGCGGGCGGCTTACGCAACCCTCCCGACCGAGGCGGCGCTGTCGAGTTTCTTCGCCAACGTCGATGACCTGCTGCGCACCGCCCATCTGGTGATTGCGCGCGCCGGCGCTTCAACAATTGCCGAACTTGCGGTCGCGGGCCGGCCCAGCATTCTGGTGCCACTGCCCTCCTCGATTGACGACCACCAGACCGCCAACGCCCAAGGTCTCGCGGCGAACGGCGCGGCCTGGATCATTGCGCAGCCGGATTTCACCGCAAACGCCTTGGCCGACTGTCTCGTGCGCCTGCTGGCCGCGCCGGCCATGCTGACCAGCGCCGCCGCCGCTGCGACCGCGCTCGCCCGGCCCGATGCGGCAGGCGCCCTCGCCGATCTGGTCCAGTTTCACGCCTGTCAGGAGACCACACCATGAGGGCGATGCCGCGTTCGATTGGCGCCATTCATTTCGTCGGGATTGGCGGCATCGGCATGTCCGGCATTGCCGAGGTGCTGCATAATCTCGGGTATACCGTGCAAGGCAGCGACATCGCCGAGGGCAGCAATGTTGCCCGCCTCCGCGCCGCCGGCATTCAGGTTTTCATTGGCCATGCCGCCGCCAATCTTGGTGCCGCCCAGGTGGTGGTAACCTCGACGGCGGTTAAATCCGGCAACCCCGAAGTCCAGGCTGCGCGCGAACGGCTGATCCCTGTCGTGCGCCGCGCCGAAATGCTCGCCGAACTGATGCGGCTGCGCTGGGCTATCGCTGTCGGTGGCAGCCACGGCAAGACCACCACAACCAGCATGGTGGCAGCCGTCCTTGAAGCCGCCCGGCTCGATCCGATGGTGATCAATGGTGGCATTATCGAGGCCTATGGCAGCAACACCCGGCTGGGCGACGGCGAGTGGATGGTGGTCGAGGCCGATGAAAGCGACGGCACTTTCCTGCGTCTGCCGGCAACGATCGCGGTGGTCACCAATATGGACCCCGAACATCTCGATCATTGGGGCACCGCAGAGGCCATGCTCGGCGGCTTCGAGCAGTTCGTCCAGAACGTACCGTTCTACGGTTTCGCGGTGCTGTGCATCGACCATCCCGCCGTGCAGCAGATGATCCCGCGCCTGTCAGATCGCCGCATCATCACCTACGGATTTTCGCCGCAGGCCGATGTGCGCGGCGAACGCCTGAACGCCGACACCAACGGCTCGACCTTTCATGTCGGCGACACCGACAGGGCTACCGGGCGAACCAAGCAGATGGGTCCGTTCCGTTTGCCGATGGTCGGTCAGCACAATGTTTCCAACGCATTGGCCGCGATCGCCATCGCGGTGGAGATGGATATTGACGCCGACAGCATCAAATCTGCCTTCCTCGGCTTCAAGGGC
>JACMOQ010000096.1 GCA_014377905.1 Acetobacteraceae bacterium
ACGTGTTTTTCGACAATGTCGGTGGCGAAACGCTGGAGGCTGCCATCAGCCAGTTGGCAATCGGCGGACGGGTGGTGATCTGCGGGCGGATTTCGCAAACCTCACTCAACGTGCCGTACGGGGTGAAAAATCTTGGCGTGCTTATCGGCCGGCGCGGGCGCATCCAGGGCTTCGTGGTGACCGATTTCGCAGCGCGCTTCGATGAAGGCCGGCAGTGGCTGGCAATGCAGGCCCGCGCCGGGCGGTTGAAGCTCGCGATGCATGTGCTTGTGGGGTTGGACATGGCGCCCAACGGGCTTGGCATGCTGTTCCGGGGCGAAAACACCGGCAAGTTGGTCGTCAAAATCGCGGACTGACGGCAGAAAAGTTAAAGGCTCCGGAGGGAAGCCCTCCGGAGCCTTCACATTGTCAGGCCGCGCGCGGCAAGACGTGGATCACAAGGCAATCCGTTTCGAGAAGCCAGCAATCCGAACGCCCATAGCGGGACGCAGCCGAGAACAATGAGACACTGGATCACCTCCTTTCAGTTGGTTACCGCGAAAGAGTGCGCGGAGCTTGTCGCGCCGCGCAAGTAAAATCGCACCGCAAAGTTAAATTCGTCCTAAAATCGCCGCCGCCACTACCGCAAGCCGGTCCCCCAAGCGGCGCGGCCCGACCGGCGCACCGATTCGCCGCAGATCGCGCCGCGCCAACACCGCCGGCAACGCCGCCGCACTCGGCAGGCGCCCGCCAGCATCGCGCAGCATCGTCTGCCCCTGCGCCGCAAGCCCGCGCAAAACCGCCAGCAACCGCGCCGGTTCGCGATGGGCAATCACATCATGCGTTGTCAATCCGGCGGCCGCCAACGCATCTGCCGGCAATTGGCACCGCCCAGCCCGCGCCAGCACGCCCACCGAACGCAGCTGCCCGGCAATTCCATACGCCGTGCCCAGGGCGCGCAACCGACCCACATCGCGCGCGCGAAGCAAGCGGCCGGCGGCGGCCATCAAACGCCCGGCAGTGGCGTCGAGATAGGCCAGCCAATCACCCGTCGTGGCAAACCCATCCCCCGCCTCAGCCTCGCGCCCGTCAATCAATACCCGCAAATCTTCCGCCACCAACAAGCCCTGGGCGATCGCGGCCGATAAAGGCGTCGCAACCTCGTGCCGCTTCGATGCGCCGTCCACCACTTCACGCCACCATTGCAGGCGGATCAGCGCAAGCATGGGCTCGGACGCAACCTCACGTGCCCGGGCAAGCTCGTGATTAAACGCATACAAGGTAAATAACACCTCACGCTGCGTCGCCGGCGCGAACAAGGCACAGAAAAACCGATCCGGATCATGGCGGCGGACCAAAATGCCCATGGGCGAAAGCAGCGCTGTCATCGCGGTGACCTCGCCCAAATCCGCAAATCTGGCAAGCCCGCTTGACCTTGGGCAACACCAGTCATAGCTAAAGAAGATAGCAATCAGGAGACCGTCCATGGCGTTCGAACTTCCCGCCCTTCCCTACACCACCGCAGCCCTCGCCGCCCACGGCATGTGCCAGGAAACCCTGGAACTCCATCACGGCAAGCATCACCAAGCCTATGTCACCGCGCTAAACGGCTTCGTCACCGCCAATGCCGCCCTCGCCGGCAAATCGCTCGAAGACATCGTGATGATGACCAATGGTAAAGCCGACATGGCACCGGTCTTCAATAACGCCGGCCAACACTGGAACCACACGCTGTTCTGGACCAACATGTCAGCCACCGGTGGCGGCATCCCCGGCAAGCTCGAAGCCAAGCTGATCGCCGACTTTGGCAGTGTGCAAGCATTCAAAGACGCCTTCAAAACCGCCGCCACCACCCAGTTCGGCTCCGGCTGGGCCTGGCTGATCATGGACGCGAGCGGCAAACTGAAATGCACCAAAACCCCGAACGGATCGAACCCGCTCGCAACCGGCGAAGGCAAAGCCCTGCTAGGCTGCGATGTCTGGGAACACTCTTACTACCTCGACTTCCGCAACCGCCGCCCGGACTACGTGACCAACTGGCTCGATAAACTGGCGAACTACGAAGCGGTTAGCCTGTAAGGCAAGCAAGGCGAGGGGCACTGCCCCCTCGACCCCCGCCGGGGCCGGGCCCCGGACCCCAACCGTTAAGGGTAGCCGGGAACGAAGAAGGGGACTTAGGTACTGGTTGGAACCAGTACCTAAGTCCCCTTCTTCATTCCCGGCTTTCTTTCTTCGGGTTTGGCGTCCAGGGACCTTCCCTGGCGGGGGCCGGGGGCAGAGCCCCCGTGCTTGCCTGCCTTACTCGCTCACCCCTTCGCAGGTTTGCTGTCATTGGCCGGCGGTGGGTCGGTCAGGACGCTGGTGATGGTTTCGCGCAGGATTTTGACTTTGACGCCGGTGGCGATTTCGACTTCGATTTCGCTGATGCCGTCTTGGGCTTTGGTGACCAGGCCGATAATGCCGCCGCCGGTGACGACGCGGTCATTGCGTTTGATGTTGGCGAGGCGGGCTTTGAGGGTTTTTTGTTGTTGTTGTTGCGGGCGGATCAGCAGGAAGTAGAACACCACGAAGATCAGCACGATGGGGAGGAACTGTCCGTATGAGGCGAAGCTGCCGGCGAAATCCTGGGCGTAGGCGGGCGAAATAAGCATCAATTTGGTGTCCTGGGTTGCGGCGCGATGCGGCGGAACATAGTTTCCGCCCCTCGCACGTCAAGCGCGGGCGTTGGGATGATGAAGGTTTTATGATGAACGACCTGAATTTGCTGGCTGTTGCGACCCGGATTGCCGAAGCCTTGGAGCGTTTGGCGCCGCCACCGCCGGCCAGAATTGGTTTGGATGGGGCGGATGCGTTTGTCTGGCATCCCGATCCTGAGCATTTGCAGCCTGTGCCGGTGGTGGCTCGGGTGGGGTTTGATTTGCTGTTGGGGATTGAGCGGCCGAAATCGCTGTTGCTTGACAACACGATGCGCTTTGCCGCCGGTTATCCGGCGAATAACGCGATGTTGTGGGGCGCGCGCGGCACCGGCAAATCGTCATTGGTCAAGGCGGTGCATGCCGAGGCCAACGCGCGGATGCCGGGCAGTCTGGCGTTGATTGAGATCCATCGCGCCGATATTGCGACGTTGGACGGGCTGTTGGCGCAATTGCGCGGTGCCAAGCGGCGCTGCCTGATTTTCTGCGACGATTTATCGTTCGAGCGTGAAGATGCCGACTACAAGGCGCTGAAATCGGTGCTGGATGGCGGGATTGAGGGGCGTCCGGACAATGTGTTGTTCTATGCTACATCGAACCGTCGCCATTTGATGCCGCGCGACATGATTGAGAATGAGCGTGCGGTGGCGATCAACCCGTCGGAGGCGGCCGAGGAAAAAATCTCGCTGTCGGACAGGTTCGGCCTGTGGATCGGTTTCCACAACATCGACCAGGACACCTATTTCGCGATGGTTGTGGCGTATGCGGCCGATTTTGGGTTGGTGATCAGCGAGGCTGATTTGCTGGCCGAGGCGAAGGAGTGGACCATGACCCGCGGGGCCAGGTCCGGCCGGGTGGCGTGGCAGTTCATCCAGGACCTTGCCGGGCGTCTGGGCACGACTGTCACATAAAATTCAAACCCGTGTTGGCTGACTTGTCACAATCCTGCGCTATTTGAGATCTTCGC
>JACMOQ010000097.1 GCA_014377905.1 Acetobacteraceae bacterium
GCTATGAAATCGACCCAACCCGGAGCGAGGCCGCGCTCGACTGGCGCGCCCCGCATGATTTCAGCACCGGCCTTGGTAAGACGATTGACTGGTACCTCTCCCATCAGGCCTGGTGGGCACCGATCCGGGTCGCACGCTATGCCGGGCAACGGCTGGGAAAGGCGTGATACGATGAAGGGCATTATTCTCGCGGGGGGCTCCGGCACCCGGCTCCACCCGATGACCATCGCATCGAGCAAGCAGATGCTCCCGGTTTATGACAAGCCTATGATCTATTATCCGCTTACCGTGCTGATGCTGGCCGGTATCCGCGATATTCTGGTGATCTCAACGCCGACCGACCTGCCGCAATTTCGCCGCCTGCTCGGCGACGGCTCACGCCTTGGGGTGCGCTTCACCTATGCCGAGCAGCCCAAGCCCGAGGGGCTGGCCCAGGCCTTCCATATCGCCGAGGACTGGCTCGCCGGCCAAGCCTGCGCGCTGGTGCTGGGCGATAATATGATTTTCGGCGAGCACTTTTCGCACATGTTGCAGGCTGCGGCAGCACGAACCACAGGCGCCACGGTTTTCGCCTATCACGTGCGCGATCCGGAACGCTACGGCGTCGTCACCATGGATGACCAAGGGCGCGCCCTGGAAATCGTTGAGAAGCCGACATCGCCCGCGTCAAACTGGGCGGTGATCGGTCTTTATTTCTACGACGCGCGTGTGACCGAGTTGGCCAAGCGGGTGCGTCCATCGCCGCGTGGCGAATTGGAAATCACCGACCTCAACCGCATTTATCTCGAAGAAGGCGCCTTGCAGGTCGAAAAGCTCGGGCGCGGCTGCGCCTGGCTCGATGCCGGCACGCCTGACAGCCTGTTGCAAGCCTCCACCTTCGTGCAGACCATTCAATCGCGCCAGGGCATGCTGGTTGGCTGCCCCGAGGAAGTGGCTTTCCGCATGGGCTGGATTGACGCGGCCGCCTTGCGGGCCGAGGCACGGGCGCTGGGCAAGACCGAACTTGGCCGGGTTCTGACCCTGCTCGCTGATGGCGAACACTGAACAGGGAGCCGGTCAATGAAGATCGAAAGCCTGGCGATCCCGGGCGTGCTGCTGATCACCCCGCGCCGCTTCGCAGATCCGCGCGGCTGGTTTGCGGAAAGTTGGAACGAGCAACGCTACCAGGCGGCAGGTATTGCCGGCCCGTTCGTACAGGATAACCACTCCTATTCGGGGCCTAAAAGTACAATTCGTGGCCTGCATTGCCAGATCACCCCCAGCATACAGGGCAAACTGGTCCGGGTGGTGCGGGGCGCAGTGTGGGATGTGGTGGTCGATATCCGGCACGGCTCCGCAACTTATGGCCAGCACGTCTCGGCAACCCTAAGCGCGGAAAATGGTGTGGAGCTTTGGGTGCCGGGCGGATTCCTGCACGGGTTCTGCACGCTCGAACCGGATTGTGAGTTTCTCTACAAGGTCACCGCCGGATATGACCTTGATGCCGAACGTGGGGTGATCTGGAATGACCCCGATCTTGCCCTGCCCTGGCCGGTAGCGACGGGGGATGCGCTGTTGTCCGACAAGGACGCGGTGCTTCCCAGATTGGCCGCGTGTGACCACTGGTTCAAATCGTGACCATCCTGGTAATCGGCCGCTCCGGGCAGTTGGCGACCGCACTCGTGGCACAAGCCGGCGGGCGCGACCTTGTAGCAGTCGGGCGGTCCGACATCGATTTCGATGAACCAGAGACGATCCTTCGCTCCCTGACAGCCCACGCGCCGACGCTCATTATCATCGCCGCTGCCTACACTGCCGTGGACCGTGCGGAAACCGAGGCGGAAGCCGCCTATCGCGCCAATGCAATCGGCCCGGAAATTGTGGCGCGCTTTTGTGCCCGCGCCGACATTCCGTTGATCCATGTCTCGACCGACTATGTCTTCGACGGTGCCAAAGGCGCGCCCTATGTCGAAACTGATACCGCCAACCCGATTGGCGTGTATGGCGCGAGCAAGCGCGCTGGGGAAATCGCGGTGCTGGCAGCTTGCGCGAAAGCAATCATTCTGCGCACGTCATGGGTTTATGCCCCCTACGGTCGTAATTTCGTTCTGACCATGCTCGCCGCGGCGCAGCGTGTCCCCAGCCTGCGCGTCGTTGCCGATCAAATTGGCTGCCCGACCGCGGCGCCCGACCTTGCCGCCGCGATCCTTGCCATCGCAGACCAGCTCGGCGCGGGATGGCGCGACAGTTATGCTGGAATTTATCATGCGGCCGGCACCGGTTCGACAAGCTGGCATGGCTTGGCTTGTGCAGCCTTCGCCGCCGCATCCCGCCACGGCCGCACCCCGCCCGAGGTGATCGCCATCACCACCGCGGACTGGCCCACGCCAGTGCGCAGGCCCGCCGATTCGCGCCTGAACTGTGACAAACTCGCCCAGATTTTCGGCGTCCGGCTCCCGGACTGGCAGGACGCGCTCGACCGCATGATTGACCAGACGCTCGGCGCGCGCCATGTCCCGTGATGTGCTAACCTTGGCATGTGTGGGCCAATCTTCGCCTACGTCCTTTTCAAGGCCGAGATCATGAGCGCCACCCATATTGCCGCTGCCGGCCGGCGCACGAGCGCAGGGTTCGGCGCGCGGATGCGCCGCATACTGTGGTTTGCCGTCATTCTGTCGCCCACCATCTTCGCGGCCTTCTATTATGGCCTCGTCGCCAGCGACCGCTACGTGTCCGAGGCGCGTTTTGTGATCCATACCGCCAGCAAGCCAAGCGGCATCATGGGCGGCCTGAGCGCGCTGCTGCAATTGGCTGGGCTTGAACGATCGCAGGACGATGCCTTTGCGGTCCGGGACTACCTTACGTCCCGGGATGCGTTGCGCGAACTCAACGCGCGCCTGCCGCTGCGCCCACGCTACGGCGTGGCTGACGCCGATTTCCTCGCCCGCTTCCCCTCAATCCTTTATGGCC
>JACMOQ010000098.1 GCA_014377905.1 Acetobacteraceae bacterium
AGCGCAGCTTCACCTCGCCCAGCGACGTGAAGTTCACCAGAACATTTGCCGATGCCGACACGCATTCCTTGCCGGTCCACGATCCGCAGGTCACAAACTGCCCGGCCTTTAGTCCGCCGGCCCAAACCGCGCCGACATTGGCGAGCCACTCCATCATGTCGAGGATATCGCCAAACGGATATCCAACCTTGTCCTTCTGCAGCGTGCCATCGACATGCTGCTCGCATTTCATCGTAGTCAGGTCGATGCCCTGCCAGTTCAACGTGCCGGGGCCATAGATGAACCCGCCATGGCTCTGGATGTCGGCGAGGTTGGTCAGCAGGTCGAATTTATCCGGGTCGAGGAAGCGGGTTTCCAGCACCTCGATCGCCGGGTGCATGGTGCCGATCGCTGCCACCACTTCGGCGCGGGTGTAAGCGGTCGCGCGCGGCGGCAAATCGGCTTTCATCCGGAACGCGACTTCCGCCTCGATGCCGCGATAGGGATTTACCGCCGACGAAAGCCGCGCCGGGCTGGGCGCGACGCCGGAAGCGGGCAGGGCGCCACACACGCGGGTGCCGCCAGGCGCGCCAACTTTCCAGCCGCCAATTTCGCCGAATGTTGCCGCAACCTTGTGCTGGACCGCATAGGCGGCGTCGACGCTGGTCGGGCGCATGGCTTGCGGCACGTCGGCCAGCCGCTTTGACAGATCGTTGCGGGCGGCGATGATGAGATCGGCGAACTGGGTGGCGATGTCGGACATTGGTCGTTCCCTCGGAAAAATTCTTGCCCAATCATCGCACCCGGCCCATCGCTTGTCTAACCTGTGGGCCTGGCACTGGACGCGCCGGCACGGGCAACGCAAAAGGCGGCATGGAGATTTTCACCACTTGGCAGAATTTACCGGCACAGGTGCGCGGCGCCTGCGTGGCCCTGGGCAATTTCGACGGCGTCCATCGCGGCCATGCCCATCTGGTCGCTGCCGCAGGAGCCGCCTTGCCCGATGCCAGGCTTGCGGTGCTGACCTTCGAACCGCATCCGCGCGAATTATTCCGCCCCGATGATCCTGCCTTTCATCTGACCTTGCCGCCCGCCCGCGCCAGACTGCTCGCCGATCTTGGTGTCGAAATCATTTACCAGCTGCCGTTCGATGCAGCGTTCAGCATTATGGGCGCGGATGGCTTTATCGATGATGTGCTGGTGGCCGGCCTCGGTGCCCGCCATCTGGTATGCGGCCCGGATTTCGCGTTTGGGCACCGCCGTGGCGGCACGATTGGTATGTTGACAGCCCGCGCCACCGCCCTCGGCATCGGGATGACCGCGGTGCAGCCCCTCGCCGACTCTGCCGGCCCTGTTTCATCCTCGCGCATTCGCCGCGTCTTGCAGGATGGCTACCCGGAACGCGCCACCGACATGCTTGGCCGGCCATGGGAAATCAGCGGCGTCGTGGCCCACGGCGACCAGCGGGGCCGCACCATCGGCTTCCCAACCGCCAATATCGCCCTTGGCCGCCATCTGGAACCAGCGCGCGGGGTTTATGCGGTCACCGTCACCCTGCCCGAGGGACGGGTTGTCCCCGGTGCCGCCAATATCGGCCGCCGGCCGACGGTCAATGCCGGGCCGGAATCGCGGCTCGAGGTCAACCTGTTCGACTTCACCGGCGATCTCTACGGCCAGGAATTGCGCGTGGCGCTGCACGCCTATCTGCGTGGTGAGCGCAAGTTTAGCGGGCTCGACGAACTGCGCGGCCAGATTGCGCTGGACTGCGCCGAGGCGCGCAGAATCCTTGACGCCCCACCCCTCGAATAAGCATAATCGCGCCATGAACAGGGTCATCCCACGGCGAATTATCCGCCCGGCGCAGTAACGCGCCGGGTCCGTTTGCGTTTTTCGCCCACCCTGACGCGGCAGATCGCCGCCCGAGATCAACATGTCCGACACCGCCCAAGACTACCGCGATACGGTTTTCCTGCCGAAAACCGATTTCCCGATGCGCGGCGACCTGCCCAAGCGTGAACCCGCCCTGCTCGCCCGCTGGGAAGCGATGGGCCTGTGGGACCGTTTGCGCGCCGAAAGCGCCGGTCGTGAAAAATTCATCCTCCATGACGGCCCGCCTTACGCCAACGGCCATCTCCATATCGGCACCGCGCTTAACAAAATCCTGAAAGATGTCGTCAACCGCGCCGCCCAGAAAGCCGGGTTCGACGCGCTTTATATCCCCGGCTGGGACTGCCATGGCCTGCCGATCGAATGGAAGATCGAGGAAGAATACCGTGCGCGCGGGGAAGACAAGGACGCGATCCCGGTGCTGCAATTCCGCGACGAATGCCGCCAATACGCCGCGCGCTGGATGGCAATCCAGGAAGCCGAGTTCCGCCGTCTGGGTGTGTTCGGCGCCTGGAAATCCCGTTACGCCACCATGGATCATGCCTCCGAAGGCGCCATCGCCGGGGAAATCTGCAAGTTCCTGATGAACGGCGCGCTCTATCGTGGTCTGCGCCCGGTGATGTGGTCGCCAGTGGAAAAAACCGCGCTCGCCGAAGCCGAAATCGAATATCACGACCATACCTCCCACACGGTCTTCGTGCGCTTCCCGGTGGTGGCATCGCCAGTCGATCTCGATGGCGCCAGCGTGGTGATCTGGACCACTACCCCTTGGACCATGCCGGGCAACCGCGCCATCGCCTGCGGGGAAGAATTTGACTACGCCCTGGTGCGCATCGACAGCGTCGCTCCCGGCTCGCTCGCCAGGCCGGGCGAGAAAATCCTGGTGGCGCTGGCTCTGCTGCCGCAAATCGCCGAGGCCACCGGCATTGCCACCCACCACGTGCTGCGCCTGATTGCCGGGCGCGACCTGGTCGGCACCATCTGTGCCCATCCGCTACGGGGCCGTGGCTACGACCATGATGTCCCGGTCTATAGCGCCGACTACGTCACCACCGATGCCGGCACCGGCTTTGTCCATATCGCCCCCGGTCATGGCGAGGAGGATTTTGATCTTGGCCGCAAGCACAACATCGAAATTCCGGAAACCGTCGGCGAAGATGGCACTTTCAACCCCTGGATGCCACTGTTTGCCGGCCTGCATGTTTACAAGGCCGCCGACCCGGTCGCGGCAGCCCTGACCGAGGCCGGCGGTCTGCTGGCACGTGGCAAACTGGTGCATTCCTACCCGCATAGCTGGCGGTCGCGCGCGCCCTTGATCTTCCGTGCCACCGCGCAATGGTTCATCCGCATGGATGGGCCGGAAAACATCCGTGCCGCCGCAATCCAAGCCATAGCCGACACCAAATTCGTCCCCGACCAGGGCCGCAACCGCATTGGCGGCATGGTTGCCACCCGCCCCGACTGGTGCGTCAGCCGCCAGCGCGCCTGGGGCGTGCCGATCGCAATTTTCGTCGAAAAAGCCACCGGCGTACCGTTGCGTGACCAGACTGTGGTGGACCGGATCGTTGCTGCCTTCCGTGCCGAGGGCGCCGATTGCTGGTATTCATCGCCATCCAGCCGCTTCCTCGGGCCGGATCGCGACCCGGACGCGTTCGAACAGGTGATGGACATCGTCGATGTCTGGTTCGAAAGCGGCTGCACCCATGCCTTTGTGCTGGAAGATCGTGGCCTGCCGTGGCCGGCGGATTTATACCTTGAAGGCTCGGACCAGCACCGTGGCTGGTTCCATTCATCCTTGCTCGAATCGGTCGGAACCCGCGGCCGGGCGCCGTTCAAATCCATCCTGACCCATGGCTTTGTGATGGACGAACAGGGCCGCAAAATGTCGAAATCGCTCGGCAATGTCGTGGCGCCCGAGGAGGTCAATGCCAAATACGGCGCCGATATCCTCAGGCTCTGGGTGATGTCGACCGATATTACTGAAGACATGCGGATCGGCCCGGAAATCCTCAAGCAGCAATCCGAAACCTATCGCCGGTTGCGCAACACCATGCGCTGGCTGCTCGGCGCGCTGGACGGCTTCGATCCGGCCGAAATCCTGCCGTATGCCGATTTGCCGGAGCTTGAACGCTACGTGCTGCACCGGGTCGCTGAAATTGACGCGATGGTGCGCAAAGCGGTTGCCGCGCATGACTGGACCGGGATTTATCCCGCCATCCATAATTTCTGCGGCAGCGATTTGTCGGCGTTCTATTTCGATGTCAGGAAGGACGCGGTCTATTGTGATCTCCCCACCAATTTGCGCCGCCGGGCTGCGCGCACAGTGCTGGATATTTTGCACCGGGCGCTGACGACCTGGCTCGCCCCGGTGCTGGTTTTCACCTGCGATGAAGCCTGGTGCGCTCGCTTCGGGGAGGCCGACAGCGTCCATCTGCACGATTACCTGACGCCCGAGCCTACCTGGCACGACACCGCCCTTGGCGAGCGATGGACGCGTATTCGCGAACAGCGCCGGCTGGGCACCATCGCGCTGGAAGAAATGCGCCGCGCCGGGCAGATCGGATCGTCGTTGCAGGCGGTGGTCGGCTTCGCGCCGGGTGACGACGCCAAGCTGCTGTCCGAGGAGCTGTGGGCGGAAATCCTGATCGTTCCGGCAGTGCGGCTTGACGCCGATCAACCGGTCACCGCCGCCATCGCGCACGGCGACAAATGCGCGCGCTGCTGGAAAGTGCTGCCCGAAGTCGGCAGCACGCCTGCCCATCCCGGCTTGTGCCTGCGCTGCGTCGAGGTCGTCGCGGCATGACCCGAACCCAGCGCCTGACGGTGGGTGGCTTGATGGCGCTGGCGGTGCTGGTGGCCGATCAGGCCAGCAAGGAATACGTGCTGACTTGGCTCGACCTGCAAAATGTTCACAGTATCGCCATACTGCCGGTGCTGAATTTCACCATGGTGTGGAATCGCGGCATTACTTTCGGCCTTAACGACCATGCCGACGCCAGCGTCGTGCTGCCGACGGTTGCCGCCCTCTGCGTCGTCGGCGTGCTGCTGGTGTGGCTGTGGCGGGCCGACCGGACATTGGTGGCTGCCGGCCTCGGCGCGGTGTGCGGCGGGGCGATCGGCAACGTCATCGACCGATTGCGCTTCGGCGCGGTGGTCGATTTCATCCATGCCCACATCTTTGGCTGGTCGTGGTTTGTGTTCAACGTGGCCGATGCGGCCATTGTCTGCGGCGTCGCGGCGTTGGTGCTGGAGTCGCTCCGTTCCAACCGACTTGCTGATCCATCACGCGGAGGCTAATTAGTCTGGCAATGTCCTATTTCCTTCTCATGTCCCGTCCATCCCTGCTGCTGGCCATTAGCGCGGTCGCATTTCTGCCAGGCTGCGGTGAAACCGATGTCGCCCGCACCTTTGGCCTCACCCGCGATGTGCCGAACGAATTTTCGGTCTCGACCCGCGCGCCATTGTCGATGCCGCCGGATAGCGCCTTGCGCGCGCCGCGGCCGGGGGCGGGCCGACCGCAGGAATTATCGAGCCGCGCCGCTGCTGAGGCCACGCTCGCGCCCGGTGCGGTGCTCAGTGCCGGAACCGCGGCGACCAGCCCCGGCCAGCTTGCTCTGGTGCAGGCCGGTGGCAAGCCCGCCGCGCCGGACATTCGCGCCCGGCTCGATGCCGAAACCGCCGGCGAGCAAACCGATCGCAGCTTCACCGACCGGCTGTTGTTCTGGAAGTCGCGCCAACAATCCCCCGGGATTGTGCTTGATCCAACGCTCGAAGCGCAACGTCTGCGGGCCAACGCAGCCCTTGGGCAGGACACGCTCGACGGCGAAACCCCGATCATTCAGCCGAAGCGCAAAAATTGGTTCGACTGGCTGTTCTAAAGCGCGATCGTCTGACGTCGATTCCTCTGCCGGAGACCTCCGATGCCAGTTGGTTCTGATATTGACCGGATCTGGGACCGGATCGCGACCCTTGGGGACGCGGCGCGGGCAACGCCGATCGCTGGTCTTTTCAGCGATGATGCAAATCGGGTGGCCGATTTTTCGGCGTCCCTCGACGACCTTACCCTCGACTTCTCCAAGACCACGATCAACCGGCAAGCTTTGGCCGCCTTGTTCGATCTTGCCGGCGCGGCCGGGCTCGCATCCTTCCGGGACCGCATGTTCGCCGGCGCGGAAATCAACCCAACCGAACATCGCGCGGCCCTTCATGTCGCGCTGCGGGCGCCGGACGGCGCTGCACTGACCGCGAGCCTTGGCGGCAAAACCGAGGACGCGAGCGGCTACGTCACCGCCCAGCGCACCCGTATGCGCCAGTTTGTCGCCGCTGTGCATGATGGCCGCATTCTGGGGGCCACCGGCTTACCCCTCACCGACGTGCTCAACATCGGCATTGGCGGCTCCGATCTCGGCCCGCGCATGGTCTGCGAGGCACTGACCTTGGTCGGCCCGACCCATCTGCGGCCGCATTTCCTGTCCAATGTCGATGGCCACGCCTTTGCAGCCCTCGCCCGCACGCTCGATCCGGCCCGCACTTTGGTGCTGGTCGCGTCCAAGACTTTCACCACCCAGGAAACCATGACCAACGCGCACGCCGCGCGCGCCTGGATCGCGGCGAGCCTGGGGCAGGCGGCGGGCGGCGTCCATTTCGCCGCCATGTCCACCAACGCTGCCGCAACCGCAGCGTTTGGCATTGCGCCCGACCGCGTCTTCGGCTTCCGCGACTGGGTTGGCGGGCGCTATTCGGTGTGGTCGCCGATCGGGTTGTCGGTGGCGCTCGCCGCCGGGTGGGACGCTTTTCAGGCCATGCTTGATGGCGGTCACGCCATGGATGAGCATTTTCTTACCGCGCCAATGGCAGCAAACCTGCCGGTTCTGCTGGCGCTGGTCGGCATCTGGAACGTTAACGCCATGGGCAGCCGCACCCATTGCGTGCTGGCCTATGATCGTCGCTTGCAACGCTTCCCGGCCTTCCTTCAGCAGCTCGAAATGGAAAGCAACGGCAAGTCGGTGCTGTTGGATGGCACCCTCAGTCCACGCCAGACCGGGCCGGTTCTGTTCGGCGAACCCGGCACCGATGCCCAGCACAGCTTCATGCAGCTCGTCCATCAGGGAACTCAGCACGTCCCGGTCGATTTCCTGCTCGCCGCCGTCCCCGATCATGACCGCCCCGAAGCCCATCAAATCCTTGCCGCCCATGCCTTCGCCCAAGCCGAAGCCCTGCTCGCCGGCAAGGACCTCGCCACGGTTCGGATCGAAATGGAAAGGGCCGGCGCCAGCCCGGCCGAGATCGCCGCCGGCGCGCCGCATCGGGTGTTCTCCGGCAATCGCCCGAGCAACATGATCCTGTTTCGTCGCCTCGATGCCTTCACCCTTGGCCGCCTCATCGCGCTCTACGAACACAAAGTCGCGGTGCAAGGCTGCATCTGGCGCATCGACAGCTTTGACCAATGGGGCGTTGAGCTCGGCAAAGTGCTCGCCGGCCGCCTGCTGCCAGATCTCATCAACGGCACCGCGACCGCCTCGCATGATCCGTCCACCACCGCCCTCATCGCCCGCTTCCGCACCTTGCGTGGGCAAGACTAATGCACCACCCCGGCCGCATCCGCCTGCTGCCGGAAGTTACCATCAACCGCATCGCTGCCGGCGAAGTCATCGAACGCCCCGCCGCCGCCGCGCGTGAACTGGTCGAAAACGCCACCGATGCCGGCGCCACCCGCATCGCAGTTGCCATCGCCGCCGGCGGCATGGACCGCATTGAGGTCAGCGATAACGGCGCCGGGATGACCGGCGAAGACCTCGCGCTTGCCGTGCAACGCCACGCAACATCCAAGCTGATCGACGACAACGATCTGTTGCGCATCGAAACGCTCGGCTTCCGAGGCGAGGCCCTGCCCAGCATTGGCGCCGCTGCCCGGCTCGAAATTACCTCGCGCCCCGATGCCGTCGATCATGCCACCATGATCCGGGTTGAAGGGGGTACGGTCCAGCCCCCCGAACCCAGCGCCGGCGCCCGCGGCACCCGGGTCGTGGTGCGCGATCTGTTCTTTGCCACCCCGGCGCGGCGCAAATTCCTCAAATCGCCGCGCGCCGAGGCCGACGCGACCGAAACCGCGATCAACCGCCTGGCCTTGGCCGCCCCCGGTATCGCCTTCCGCCTGGAAAGCGATGGCCGCGTGCTGTTCGACCTGCCGGCCCAGGATCGCCGCGCCCGTATCGCCGCGTTGCTTGGTGCCGAGGCCGCCGCCGCCTTGCTCGAAATCGGCGGCGAACGGGATGGCCTGATCCTGTCCGGCTTCATTTGTCCGCCCACCATCACCCGCGCCACCGCGGCCGCGCAAACCCTGGTGGTCAATGGCCGCCCGGTCGCTGACCCAACCTTGCGCACCGCCGTCCGGGTGGCGTTCCGTGACGTGATCGCCCATGGCCGCCATCCGGTGGTGGCCCTGTTCCTCGATCTGCCATCCGATCAGGTCGATGTGAACGTCCATCCCGGCAAGGCCGAGGTTCGCTTCCGCAGCCCCGACGCGGTGCGTGGCCTGATTATTTCGACCCTGACCCGCGCCCTCGGCGTCGGCATCAATGCGCCGGCTCCCGGTCCGTCGCTGACTTTACGGCAAAGCTGGTACGCCACCACGCCGGGCGCGCAGCATCGCGGCTTTGCCGATATGCAGTTGGGTCTTGCGGCCCCGCCGCTTGCCAAGCCCACCGCGCCGCTGCCCGATCTCGCTGAATTCCCGCTCGGCGCGCCGGTCGCCCAGGTGCTCGATACCTACATCATCGCGGTAACCGGCGATGGTACCCTCGTGCTGGTCGATCAGCACGCTGCCCATGAACGCCTGACCCACGAAGCCATTCGCGACCAGATGCTGGCAGGCGGGGTCCGCGCCCAGCCGATGCTGCTGCCGGCAGTGGTCAATCTGCCACCGGGAGACGCCGCAAGGCTGTTGGCCCGCGCCGCCGATTTGGCATTGCTCGGCCTGGAACTCGAAGAATTTGGCGTCGGCGCCATCCTGGTGCGCGCCATGCCGGCAGCGCTCGGCGCGCCCGATCCCGCGCCGTTGCTGCGCGACCTCGCCGACGAACTCGCCGAAATGGACGAAACCACCGCGTTGCCCGACCGGCTCGACGCCGTCATCGCCCGCATGGCCTGCCACGGCAGTATCCGCGCCGGCCGCCGCCTCGGCCCGGAAGAAATGTCGGCTTTGCTACGCCAGATGGAAGCCACCCCGCGCGCCGCCACCTGCAGCCACGGGCGGCCGACCTTCTTGAAATTGTCCAAGCCCGAGATCGAACGGATGTTCGGGCGGCGGTAACCCAAAATCTGACTTGCCGCAAGTATGACTATTTGCTACCAAACGATATGTCCAATGTCACCAAAATCAGCGTCGCCCTCACCCCGGAAATGAACGCCCTCGTCCAGCAGGCGGTCACTGCCGGTGACTATGCCACGACCTCCGAAGTCATTCGCGAGGCCTTGCGCGAATGGAAACTGCGACGCAGTCTCCGCCAGCACGCAACGGCGGAGTTGAAACAACTCTGGGACGAAGGCGTGCAAAGCGGCCCAGGCCAGTTCTCTGACATGTCGGCTATCAAAGACGAAGCTCGCCGCAGGCTCACCCCGCACGGCGCGTAGCATCTTGCCCATTTGCCGCCGAACTGCCCGCGCGGAAGATGACCTGATCGAAATCTGGTTGCACATCGCCGCCGACAACCCGACCGCCGCCGATCAAATGCTGGATCGGCTTAGCTTGGCCGAGCAACACCTCACCCACCACCCAGCCCTTGGCCCCGCACGTTCGGACATCGCGCCGGAGATGCGTATGTATATCGTTGGTCA
This sequence comes from Acetobacteraceae bacterium, assembly GCA_014377905.1. Lineage (GTDB taxonomy): Bacteria > Pseudomonadota > Alphaproteobacteria > Acetobacterales > Acetobacteraceae > CAITOL01. The sequence continues at coordinate 9,703 of JACMOQ010000098.1, forward strand.
CTACCTTCTGCTGTACCGACAGATTGCGGACGGGGTGGAAATTGTCCGAGTTACTCACGGTGCCCGCGATATCAGCAATTTGCCGATGGGGTAATCGCGGCTTCCCTCATCGCAAATCGCTGGTAAACTGCGGGGAAGCTTTCCAGGAACGGAGTCGGACGATGCAACGTCGAACATTCGGGCAATTGTTGGCCGCAGGCACGGGGGTTGCAGCTTTGGGCCGCCCGGCGGTCGCCGCCGATCCGGTGAAGATCGGATTTGTCTATGTCGGCCCGGTCGGCGATTTCGGCTGGACCTATCAGCACGATGTCGGCCGTCAGGCGGCGGTGGCCAAATATGGCAACGCTATCAAAACAACGTTTATCGAAAACGTGCCCGATGGTCCCGACAGTGAAAAGGTGATCGCCGATCTCGCCAATTCCGGCCACAAGCTGATCTTCACAACGTCGTTCGGTTTCATGAACCACACGGTGAAGATCGCCAAGCGCTTCCCAAAGATCTTTTTCGAGCACGCCACCGGCTATAAGCGCGACACCAATCTGGCGACTTACAATATCCGGTTTTATCAGGCGCGCTATGTGCAAGGTGTGATCGCGGGCCATCTCAGCAAAACCGGCATCGCCGGCTATATCGGCTCGGTGCCGGTGCCGGAAGTGGTGCAGGGCATTAACGCGTTCATGCTCGGCATGCGCAGCGTCAACCCCAAGGCGCGGCTGAAATTCATCCTCATCAATTCCTGGTACGATCCGCCGAAGGAAGGCGATGCCGCCAAGGCGCTGATGGACCAGGGCGCCGACATCATCACCCAGCACACTGATAGCCCGGCCCCGCTGCAGGCTGCGGCTGGGCGCGGGATCAAGGGCTTCGGGCAGGCGACCGACATGATCAAATTCGCCCCCACCACTCAACTCAGTGCGGCCATCGATCTGTGGTCGCCCTATTATACTAAGCGCATCGGCCAGGTGCTCGACGGAACTTGGAAAACCGGCGTCATTTGGGGCGGGTTCGATAGCGGCCTGCTCGAAATGGCACCGTTCACCAACATGCCGGCCGACATTGCCGCGATTGCGACGGCCACGGTCGCCGCGATCAAATCCGGCAAGAACAAGGTGTTTACCGGCCCGATACTTGATCAGGCCGGCGCCAGCAAACTCGCCGCCGGGGCCAGCATGGACGATGCCGCGCTGAACAGCATGCAATGGCTGGCCCAGGGGGTAGAAGGCAAGCTGACCTGACGCAGACCATGCCGCCGTTGGTTGAGCTTGCCGGAATCACCAAGCGATTTCCCGGCTGCCTCGCCAATGATAATGTATCGCTCACCATCGCACCCCGACAGATCCACGCGCTGCTGGGCGAGAACGGGGCCGGCAAATCCACCTTGGTGAAGATTATCTCGGGGGTTTTGCACCAAGATGCCGGCCAGATCATCTGGTGCGGCACCGAGGTCACCATCCGCGACCCGGCCCACGCCCGCTCGCTCGGCATTGGCATGGTGTTCCAGCATTTCTCGTTGTTCGAGGCGCTGACGGTCGCCGAGAACATTGCGCTCGGCCTCGGCACGGCGCGCGAGCGGGTGGGCCTGCGCGACCGGATCATTGCGGTCTCCCTAAGCTATGGACTGCCGGTTGATCCCGATCGGGTGGTGCATGATTTATCGGTCGGCGAACGCCAGCGCATCGAAATTGTGCGTTGCCTGCTGCGCAATCCCAAGCTGCTGATCATGGACGAGCCAACCTCGGTGCTCACCCCGCAGGAAGCCAAAACCTTGTTCGCGACCCTGCGGCGGCTGGCGTCGGAAGGTTGCTCGATTCTCTATATCAGCCACAAACTCGATGAAGTGCGTGCCTTATGCGATGTCGCCACGATCATGCGGCAGGGCAGGGTGGTGGCGCATTGCGTGCCGAGGGAAAAGACCACCCGCGAATTGGCGTCACTGATGATCGGCCGTGACTTCCTACCGCCCGCGTCGCGCCAGGCATCAGTCACCGGGGCGCCGCGTCTGGTGGTGGATCATCTGTCGCTGGCCGCCACCAACCCGTTCGGCACGGCGTTGCGCGAGGTGTCGTTCAGCGTGGCTGGCGGCGAAATTCTTGGCATCGCTGGCATCGCGGGCAACGGCCAGGGTGAATTGATGGATGCGCTATCCGGCGAAATCCTCGCCCCGGCGGCCGACACGATCCAGCTCGATGCCATCCCGGTCGGGAAAACCGGCCCGCATGGGCGGCGGCGGCTCGGTGGCTGTTTTGTCCCCGAGGAACGCAACGGCCATGGGGCGGTGGCCGGCATGTCGCTCGCGGAAAATTTTTTCCTGTCCGGGCAGTTGCGCGGCGTGCTGGCGCGCTTTGGCCTGATCCGCCGCGCCCGCACCACCGATTTCGCCGATCGTGTCATCAGCCGTTTCGATGTCCGCACCAGTGGCACGATGGCGGAGGCCAAGTCGCTGTCAGGCGGCAATTTGCAGAAATTTCTGGTCGGGCGGGAAATGCTGCTCGACCCGGCAGTGCTGGTGGTCAGCCAGCCGACCTGGGGGGTGGACGCCAGTGCCGCCCGGGCGATCCATCAAGCGATTCTGGCGCTGGCGGCAACAGGGGCTGCCATCGTGGTGATCTCGCAAGACCTTGACGAGATCATCCTGCTTGCCGACCGCATCGCCGTCATCGCCGCGGGCCGGCTGTCTGATCCGGTGCCCGTGGCCGAGGCAACACGCGAACAAATTGGTCTGCTGATGGGCGGCGTGGCATCCCATGCTTAGCCTGTCCCCGCGCGGTACCGCGTCTGGGTTCTGGCGCTATGCTGCCCCGGTGCTGGCCTTGGCGCTGACCGCGCTGACCACGGGTGCGTTGTTTGCCGCAATGGGACGGCCCGCGCTGCTCACCGTGACCACCTTCCTGATCACCCCGTTGCTGGCGACCGGCGGGCTCGAAGCGTTGCTGGTGAAAGCCGCACCCTTGGTGATGATGGGGGTGGGGCTGTCGATCGCCTATCGCGCCAATGTCTGGAACATCGGCGCCGAGGGCCAGTATATCTTCGGTGCCCTGGCGGCCGGCGGGCTTGCCCTGGCCCTGCCGGCTGCGCCCGGCTGGGTGATTGTTCCGCTGCTGATCGCGGCCGGGCTGGTCGGCGGCGCGGGGTACGCGCTGATCGTTGCCTGGCTGCGCACCCGGTTCAATGCCAATGAAATCCTGACCAGCCTGATGCTGGCCTATGTCGCGCAATATTTGCTGGTCTACCTCGTCACCGGCCCGTGGCGTGATCCGGAAGGCTTCGGCTTTCCGCAAACCGCGCTGTTTTCCGATGCAGCCGGCGGACCGCGCCTGATTGAGGGTAGCAATCTGCATCTCGGCCTGATTTTCGCGCCGCTGATTGCACTGGCGGCCTGGGTGATGCTGGGCCGCAGCGTGCTGGGCTTTCAGTTCCGGGTGATGGGCCAGGCGCCGCGCGCCGCCCGCTTTGCCGGCTTTGACGAAAACCGGCTGATCTGGCTCGCCATGGCAATCAGCGGCGGGCTTGCCGGGCTTGCCGGGATGTTCGAGGTCACCGGCAACCAGGGCCAGCTCACCATCAATCTTGGGCCGGGCTACGGCTTCACCGCAATTATTGTCGGTTTTCTCGGTCGGTTGCACCCGCTCGGGGTGATCCCGGCCGGGCTTTTGCTGGCGTTGACCTATCTCGGCGGCGATGCGGCACAGATGAATTTGGGCCTGTCGAGCGCGATCACCGGCATATTCCAGGGGATTTTGCTGTTCTGCCTGCTGGGGTCGGATGTTTTGATCAGCCATCGGCTACAGTGGAAGCGCCGACCATGACCGCCTTGCTGGTCAGCGTTATTGCCTCCGCGACGCCGTTGCTGTTGGCAGCCCTCGGGGCGCTGCTGGTCGAAAAAGTCGCCGTGCTCAATCTCGGGGTTGAAGGCATGATGTTGGTTGGCGCCATCGCAGGCTTTGCGGTCGCGCATGAAACCGGGAATTTGCCGCTCGCCCTGGCCGCCGCGATTGGCGCCGGAATGGTAATGGCGCTGCTGTTTGCGGTGCTGACCCTGACCTTGCGAGCCAACCAGACCGCGACAGGCCTGGCGTTGACAATCTTTGGCCGTGGTTTCAGCGCGCTGGTCGGCGCGGGCTATGTTGGCATTGCCGCGCCGACCCTGCCGCGCATTGCGATCCCGGGCCTGTCCGATCTGCCGTTCGTTGGGCCGATTCTGTTTGGCCATGATCCGCTCGTGTACGTCGCGCTGGCGATGGTCGGCGCGGTCGCGTGGTTTCTCTACCGCACCCATGCCGGCCTGATCCTGCGTGCGATCGGCGATCAGCACGATGCCGCGCATGTGCTTGGCTACAAGGTTATTCGCATCCGGTATCTGACGGTTTTGTTCGGCGGTGCCATGGCCGGGCTTGCGGGGGCCTATATGTCGCTGTCCTATACCCCGCTCTGGACCCAAGACATGATCGCTGGCCGCGGCTGGGTGGCGCTGGCCTTGGTGACCTTTGCTGCCTGGCGGCCATTCTGGCTGATGATCGGCGCCTGGCTGTTCGGCGGGATCATGTATCTGTCGCTCTACATGCAGGCGCTTGGGGTGCCAGTGCCGACCGCGCTGCTGTCGGCACTGCCCTATCTCGGCACCATCCTGGTGCTGGTGCTGATATCGCGGGACCGCCGCCGCATTCGCCTCCATCGCCCGGCGATGTTGGGCAGGCCCTTCAGCGCCGGGGGGTGACGGCACCCCCGTGCCGTCGCACACTGGTGCCGGATGGAAACGCAAAGACTGGCTGGCAACGACATTGCCCGACTATGGATGATTGGCGGCGCCAATAACGTGGTGCGTTGGCTCGAATTGCTGGCTGCCGCCTTGTTCACCTTTGAACTGACCGGCTCGGGCTTTGCCGTCGCCGCGGTAACCGCTGCACGCACCTTGCCGATGATGATGTTCGGGGCCTTTGCCGGCGTTATCTCCGACGCCATCGACCGCAAGCGCATCATCATGGTCGGGATGCTGATCACCGCCACCTTGTCGGCAACAATCTGCGGCCTGGGCCTCGCTGGGTTGGCCCAGCCCTGGCATGTCGGGATTGCCGCGTTTCTGTGTGGCACGGTGTGGTCCACCGAGATGTCGAGCCGCCGCCGCATGGTTGCCGATACCGCAGCCCCAGGCATGCTGGCGCGGGTAATCGCGGTCGACAGCCTGGCCGGGGCAACCACCCGCATGGTCGGGCCATTATTGGCCGGCATTACCTATCAGCTTGGCGGATTGGCTGGGGCATACTTCATCACCACGGTGCTGAGCCTGACCAATTTTGTGCTGGCGCGCCCGATCCATCACCACCAAATCCCGCGGCCGCTTTCCCTGTCCGGTGTGCTGTCCGATCTGGCGGACGGTTTGCGCGCGGCAGCGTCGATCCCGCAGGTGGCCGCGGTATTGGCGGTGACGGTGGCGATGAACCTCTTCGGTTTTTGCTATTCGGCGTTGATCGCCCCGCTGGCGCTGAAGCTGTTTGCGGTGCCGAACGCGATGGTGGGTGTGCTGGGGGCGGCCGAGTCGGCCGGGGCGCTTCTGGCCGGTGCCTGGCTGACCAGCCGCACCCCGCGCATGGCGCCGCGCACGCTGATGATCTCGGGTTCGGCGTTGTTCACCGTCTGCCTTATGCTGCTGCCATTGGCGCCGGGTTTCTGGTCAGCGTGCCTGTTGCTGCTGATCGGTGGCACCGGCACGGCCGCGTTCAGCAACATGCAAACCTTGCTGGTGATGAACGGCGCCCCGCAGGCCATGCGATCGCGCCTGCTCGGCCTGATCACCGTCTGCATCGGCACCGGCCCGCTCGGCCAACTGACCATCGGCGCCCTGGCCGATGGGTTTGGTTTGCGTGCTGCCGTCGAAATTATGGCCGGCCTCGGCCTCGTCACGATCCTGGCCATCGGCTGGCTGTGGCAACGCGTGGAACCTCGACCTAAAGAATGAGGCCCGGGCTGGTGTCCGCATCCAGCGGCCAGATCGGACGTTTGAGTTTCTGATACGGGATTTTCCGGTAGTCGCGCGGAATAGGCCCGTCGGCGTCGAGATACATCACCTTCTCGGCGATCGGCCCGAAGGCCGCCATGAAGTGATTGGTCGATTTCACCACCACCAGCTTGCACGCGGTCGGCTCGATGCCGACATTGCGGAATATCTCCAGGCCCAGCGCCTGGGTGCGGTTAGAAATCAGCACCACCGTCACCCCGCCGATCCGGACCGCCGCGCAATCGCCGAGCGGCACCTGAGTCGGCCCGAAACTCTGCCAGCAATCGCGCGCAAGCCCGGTCACAGTGACCGTCGCGTCCACCGGACTGCCTGATGCCGGACCGGTTTTGCCGCCAAACCGCAGCGGGAAACTTGCCCCGAGCCCGGCATCGAAGCACAGCCGCACCGCCACCTGATCCCATATTGGCGCGAGGACGGCGTCCTGGGCGTCCACCGCGATCAGCCGGTGCAGAATGGTGGTGTTATCCGACGGCGCGCCACCGCCAGCATTATCAGCCGGATCAGCCATCACCACCGGCGCCGCATTGGCCGCGATTGCGATTGCGATGCCGTCATTGACCGCGAAAAACTCCGGCGCGGTGCGGCCGCGCATGGCGACGAATTCCTCACCGATTTCGGTCGCCAGCCAGTCAGCTTTTGCCTTGTCGCCATCGACCACCACCAGAATGCGCCCCCCGAGTTCGGGGACATCGGCATAGGGGAAGCAATGTCCGATCGAGACCGATAAAATCCCATCGCGGCCTTCCATCGCAGCCGTACGGTCCACAAATTCGCGCATCAGCGGCAAGGTGGTCGGGTAGCTGCCGATCTGGCGGCAATCATAGAGCGACATCACCGGGCGGATTTCCCGCCGGATCGTGCGCAGCACCAGGGTGAGCAATTCCTCGGCGCGCTCGACCACGTCAGTGTGGGGGAATTCTTTGTAGAGAATGATAATGTCGCACAGCGACACGCGCTTGACGGTCAAATGGCAATGCGGATCAAGCTCCATTCCGATGACGCAATCGGGCCCGACAATGTTGCGGACCCGTTCGGCGATATCGCCTTCCACATCATCGTAGCCATGCGCCACCATCGCCCCGTGCAGCCCGAGCAGCACGCCGTCGAGCGGCATGGCGGCCTGCACCTGGCCCATGATCTCGTCGCGCATCATTTCATAATCGGCGCGGTTGGTGGTGCCGGCGGGGCTTGCGGCAAAGCAACTGCCTTCGATCAAGGTGAAGCCGTCTTCTGCCGCGCGCCGCCGTGCCACCCAAAGCGGCGCGGTGCACATTAGCGGCGTATCAACCGGATGTTCGCCCGGGCGCAGGAACACGCTCTCCTGGTAGGCGGCAAGCGAGGTCGGCAGGGCCGAAAATGTGTTGGTCTCGGTTGCCAGCGTGCAGGCGAAAATGCGCATCTCGGTCTCCCCAATTCTTTGCGGCCCAGTTCTTTGCATAAGCTTTGGCGCATGGCAGTGTCGGTCAGGCGATGGCGGCGATATACACGGGCCAATGCTCAGGCCCTTGAAGACAGAAACACCCCGGTGATCGTCAGCCCAAGGGCTACAAAATGCCGCGCGCCCAATGGGTCGCCCAACACCAGCGCCGAACTCAGCACCCCGATGATCGGCACCAGCAGCATGCCCACCGTCGCGGTGGAGGCCGGTAGGATGCGGAGTGCACCAAACCAGGTCAAGTAAGCCCCGCACAGCGCGATCACCGTGACATACCCCGCGCTCGCCCAGCCCAACGCGGTGACATGGCTGAAATCCCAGCGTTCGAAGATGAGTGCGGCCACCAGCAGCGGCGCCAAACCGATTGACACCTGCCACGCCACCTGCGGCACTGGCGGCATCACAATGGGGCGGCGCTTGGTCAGCACCGTGCCGAGCGAGGACATCAGCGCGGTCCCGGTGATCAACAGAAAGCCCGGCAGCTTGAAGGCGAATTCGGCGGCCGGCAGGGTCAGCACATCGCCGGCCACCAAGGTGACCACCCCGGAAAACCCCAGCAACAGGCCAACAACGCCTAATGCTTTGGGACGTTCCCCAAGCACCGGCCAGGCCAGCAAGGTGGTCCAGACCGGAATGGTATAGGCAACGATCACCGCTTCCGAAGCCCGCAGCCATAGCAAGGCAACGGTCGCCAACCCCATCATTGAAGTTACATTGAGGATCGGGGTCAGCACCAGCCAGCCGAGCTGGCCACGCGGCACTGCTAGGCGATCGCCGCGCACCAGTGCGATGGCCAGCAGCAGCGCCACGCCGCCCAGCCCGGTGATGGCGCGAAACCCGAACGGGTTAAATTCGGCCACCGCCAGTTTCAGCACCGGCCAGTTCAGGCCCCAGGCGAGTGCGGTAAACACCAGCTGCGACCACCCCCACGCCAGGCTGCCGCTGGGTGATCGTTGGGTCACTTGCCGGTCAGCGCACAAAAATGCGGACATCGCCGGCGTCATCGGTGTGCAGCCCCAGCAGCAGCCGGCTTGCCGGCACGCCCAGCGCGCCCATCGCCTGCGCAACATCCCGTGCCGCACGGGTTTGCTCAAGTGCCGCCCCGTTCGCGCCGACGGCGGCGATAATTTCGAACCGCGCATCCGGTCGGCGGGCAAGGCTTTGCTCGACCAGGGCCGCAATCGCCGGATGCCAGTCGGGTTCGCGCGCGCCAAGCCGGATGATCAGGTCAGGACGGGTCTGGCGGCCGGCCTCGGCAAGCTGTCCGGCCGCGGGCTTTGCCGGCGGATAAAAAGTCCGTTGATCGACCAGCGTGCAGCCGGTGAGCAGCGGGAGAGCAACAATCACGGCGATACGGACGATTTCCATGCCGCCAAGCTTGCAGGAACCCGGCGCTTGGGCAAGATGCGCGCCGATAACAGGAGTGGCGCATGACGCAGACCAATCAAGCGATTGACGGCAAACGGCTCTGGGACAGCCTGATGGACATGGCGCGCTTCGGCGCGACGGCCAAAGGCGGGGTGAAGCGCCTGACGCTTACCGATATCGACCGCCAAGGCCGCAATTATTTCCGCACCAATTGCGAGGCCGCCGGGCTGACCGTGCGGGTTGACGCGATCGGCAACATGTTCGCCCGCCGCCCCGGCCGCGACCCCAATCGCCTGCCGGTGCTGTTCGGCAGCCACCTCGACAGCCAGCCAACAGGCGGCAAGTTCGACGGCGCGCTCGGCGTGATCGCCGGGTTGGAGGTGATGCGGTCGTTGAACGACCTCGGGATTGTGACCGAAGCCCCGGTTGAACTGATCAACTGGACCGACGAAGAAGGCAGCCGCTTCGGCCATTCGTTGATGGGGTCCGGCGTCTGGGCCGGGATTTACACCCAGGAAAAGGCCTATGCGCTCACCGACCTAGACGGTGTAACGGTGGGCGAGGCGTTGAAAGACATCGGCTACGCCGGCCCGGAAGCAGCCAAGCCGTTCCCGGCGGATGCCTATTTCGAACTCCATATCGAACAGGGCCCAATCCTGGAAGCCGAGGGCCGCCAGATCGGCATCGTCACCGGCGCGCAAGGCCAGGTTTGGTACGACGCGGTAGTGACCGGGCAAGATTCGCACGCCGGCACCACGCCGCCGAGCGCGCGCCGGGATGCGCTGGTGGCAACCGCGCGCATCATCGATCTGGTCGATCGCAAGATGCGCGCCCGCGGCAATGACGGTCGCGGCACGGTCGGGCGGCTCAACGTGCTGCCCAATAGCTGCAACGTGATCCCCGGCGAGGTGCGGTTTTCCGTCGAATTCCGCCATCCGTCGGATGCCGAGGTCGAAATCCTTGCCAACGAATTTCCCTCGGAAGCCGCCGCCATTGCCGAACTCAGCGGGTGCCATTTGGAACTGACCGAGCTGTTCAAAATCCCCTCCCAGCCGTTCGACCCGTCTTGCGTCGATCTGGTGCGCCAGGCCAGCGCCCGGCTCGGCTATTCCAGCCGCGAAATCGTGTCAGGTGCCGGACATGATGCCGTGTATGTGGCGCGCCACGTGCCAAGCGCGATGATTTTCACCCCGTGCAAGGACGGGTTGAGCCATAACGAGGCCGAATCAATCGAACCGGAGGAAGCCACCGCCGGCTGCCAGGTGCTGTTCGAGGCGATCGTGGCCCGGGCCAACCGAACCCTATAGCCGAAACACACTCGGCAGCAGGTCAGCGATGGTGAGAGTGCCGACCCCGTCAATATGAACCGGGGTTCCCGGATCGGCGAACTCCGCCATCACCTGCCGGCACGCGCCGCACGGCATGCGAAGCGACGCCGGTGCGGCGTCGGTCGCATCAACGCACGCCAACGCGATGGCCTGGATGCGACGTGCGCCAGACGCGACGGCCGCAAAGATTGCGTTGCGTTCGGCGCAGATGGTGAGGCCGTAGCTGGCGTTTTCGACATTGCAGCCGGGGAAGATGCGGCCATCCGCCAGGACTGCGGCGCCGACATGGAAGTTGGAGTATGGGCAGTAAGCGTGGACGGCGGCTTCGCGGGCGGCGGTCAACAGCATCGGTGCGTTGATCGTCATGCGATAGTCCAAGGATCAATCACCACCAGCCCCGCGGCTTCGAACGGCGCGATATCGCGGCCCGCGACCACCAACCCATGCACCATCGCGATTGCCGCGATCTCCCCATCGGCCCGCCCGATGGCACGCCCGAGCGCCCGCGCCTGGCTGACCAGCAGCGCATAGGCTTTGGCTGCTGCCGCATCGAACGGCAGAATCCGTGGACCAAACAGGGTTGCCATCTGGGCGCCAAAAGACTGACTCAACGCAATCTTGCGGCGTCCATCGGGCAGGGCCGCAATGCCCACCAGCACCTCCGACAGGCTCACCGCCGACAACGCCAAATTTTGGGCAATCTGCTGATTGAGCCACGCCACAACGCGCGGTTCAGGGCGATCGCGCGTCATTTCTGACACCACATTGGTGTCCAGCAGGATCATTCGAAGCTCAGCGGTTCAACCGGGGTGCGGTCGCGGGTGATGTCCAGGTCCACCCCGCCCAGCGGTCGGAACAGCTCAATCAGCGCGTCGCCCATTTTCACCCGATCCTTGGGTCGGGCAATGTCGTCGAGGATTGCGCGGATTTCAGCCTCGGTGCTGCGGCCATGCTCGGCCGCGCGTAGGCGCAAGGCGCGATGAGTATCGTCAGACAGGTTGCGAACGGTAATGGCGGCCATAGATGGCGTCCCTTGTGAACTGATCGAGTGCTATCATAAACAATAAAATGATAGCAAGACAATTGCAGAAGGATTTGACGGCCATCTTCAGGCGCGGCACATCGACGCCATGACCGACCGCCTCACCGTCACCTACCGCATCCGCGCCACCGCCGCCACGATTGCGGCCCGCGCCCAGTCTGTCGCCGTTGAACAAAGCGTCGAAATGCCGGTCGAAGCGATTAGCAACGAAACCGTGCTGCGCGATATCGTCGGGCAGGTGCAGGACATCACAGATCGCGATGATGGCAGTTTCAACGTGCGGATCGGCCTCGCGCTCGAAACAATCGGCCGCGATGCCGGGCAATTGTTCAACATGCTGTTCGGCAATGTGTCGCTCCAGGACGACATCACGCTCGAAGACCTCAGCATCACCCCGGCGCTGGCGAAAATTTTTGCCGGCCCGAATATTGGGATGGACGCCTTGCGCGACCGGGTTGGCGCCCCCCGCCGCGCCTTTACCTGTTCGGCGATTAAACCGCAGGGCCTGCCGGTGGCCGGCCTCGCCGAGCTTGCCGCGCGCTTTGCCGAGGGCGGGCTGGATTTCATCAAGGACGATCACGGCATGGCCGAGCAATCCTATGGCCGCTTCGCCAACCGGGTGCCGGCAATTGCCGCCGCCATCCGCGCCACCGGGTCTAAGACGCGATACGTGCCGTCGCTATCAGGCGACCTGGATGCGATGCGCGCGCAACTGCGCGTTGCAACCGGTTGCGGGCTGGATGCGGTAATCGTGGCGCCGATGTTGGCCGGGTTCAGCACGATGCAAACCCTGGTGCGTGAAAATCGCGGTTTCGCCTTCTTCGCCCACCCGACCCTGGGCGGCGCGGCACGGATCGCCCCCGATCTGCTGATCGGCAAGCTGTTCCGCCTGCTCGGCGCGGACGCAGTGATCTTCCCCAACCATGGCGGCCGCTTCGGCTATTCGCCGGCGACCTGCCAGCGTCTTGCCGCCAATGCCACCGCCCAGCACCCCATTCTCCGTCCGGCAATTCCAGTCCCTGCCGGCGGCATGACCCTCGCCAGGGTTGGTGAAATGCTTGACTTTTATGGGCGTGAGGTAATGGTGCTGATCGGTGGCAATCTGCTGCTGGCCCGCGAACGCTTGGCCGCCGCGTCGGCCGAGTTTACCCGAGCCGTCGCCCAACATTCCTACCGGTAGCGCCACATGAACCCAAAAATTCGCCCATCAAGCTCGGATTTCCGCTGGGGTGGGGTGGGCGTCCACCCCTATAAGGAAGACCAGCTCGATGCCGCCGGCAGCCCGATCTTCCGCGCCATTACGCGGCAAACCCTGTTTAGCGAACCTGCCTTGGGCTGCGAACTGCGCTATTTCGAAATGGCCGCCGGTGGTTATTCAACCCTCGAACGCCACGAGCACAGTCATGCGGTGATGATCTTCCGGGGGCATGGCAAATGCCTGCTCGGTGGCGAAATCCGCGATGTCGGCCCGCATGATCTGATCACCATTCCGGCCTGGACCTGGCATCAATTCCGCGCCGAGGCAGAAACCCCGCTCGGGTTTTTGTGCATGGTCAACGCCCAACGCGACAAGCCGCAACTGCCGAACGCGATCGAACTCGCCGCCATGCAGGCCGATCCAGCGCTGGCGGAATTTCTAGCCCCCTTGCCGTCCCTGCCCGGAAGCCCCTAAAAACCGGTATC
>JACMOQ010000099.1 GCA_014377905.1 Acetobacteraceae bacterium
ACACTTGTCGCAGCCCGTCATAATCGTCGCGGATGCACGGGTCCTCGATCCACAAAATCTCGTGGCCCGCATCGCGATAAGCGTGAAGGCGTATGATCGCCTCTTTCGGGGTCCACGCTTCATTGGCATCGACCATGATGGCCGACGGGGTGCCGACCGCTTCCTTAAGCAGCCGCAACCGCTTCAGATCCCAGGCAAGATCGGGGTGGCCGACCTTGATCTTGAACGCATCGAACCCCAACGCGCGGGCGCTGGCGAAGAATTTCACATAGTCGGCGTCAGACAGATTGAAATCCAGCCCGCTGGCATAGGCCCGCACTCTGGGGTCGGTGCCACCAAGATAGCGGTACAGCGGCAGGCCGGCCTGCTGGGCGGCAAGGTCCCACAAGGCTTGTTCAATCGCCTCGCCAAAGCCATGCGACAGCGGCCGGTTATTGCCGCCGCGCGGGCGGCTGACCCGATGGATCAGGCCAGCCGGTGGCTGGCCGCGCAAACCGGGCATGGCTTCACGGGCAAAGGCACGGTCGAGTTCGACCCGGTCCGGCAACGGGTGGAACAGATTGAGAAAGAACCCGAGCCCGGTTCTGCCATCGTCGGTGTGCAGTTCCAACGCGCCGACATGGCATTCCTGGATCGCGACCTGACTGTCCCCGATCACCCGGTCCCGGGCGAAAGCGAAGCGGGTGATGGTGAAATCCGCAAGTGTTGCCATGCGTGTTACCTGTCTGGCGTTTCCTGGCCAGAACGCTAGGTCAGATGGCTTACATGGTCAAACCAGCGCCGCGCATCAAAACTGTGTTGAGGCTTCCAGTGATTTCGGCATGATGCGCCATTGCCGCCGCATCCAGATCGGCGGCCGGACGCTGTTCCGGGGCGAAATTTCCGAACCGATCGACCCCACGAACCAGCGTCGCACTATCCCGCGTTGCCACGGTTTGGCGCACATAGGTCGGCAGATAGCGGATCGCGAAGCCAAGCCGGCGCCGGCTGGATGGATTAGGCGCCGAGCCATGCACCAGGCGGACATGGTGCAATGACATCTCCCCCGGTTGCAGTTCCAGCGCCACCGCGCGTGTGTCATCGACGTCCACCGCGATCTCCTGCCCGCGGCTCAGCAGATTATGTTCGGCGAAGGTATCGCGATGGGCGATCTGGTCGAGCAGATGCGTGCCCGGCACCACCCGCATCGCGCCATTGCCGATATCGCTTTCCGAAATCGCCACCCAGGCGGTAACGATGTCGGCGGGATCGAGGCCCCAATAGGTCGAATCCTGATGCCAGGACACAAAGCTTGGGTCATGCGCATTCTTGATGAAGAACCCGGCGCCCCAGCACAGGATATCCGGACCGAGCACTGATTCCACCGCATCCAGCACACCAGGATGGCGGATCAGCGTGTCGGCCCAGGTGAAGGCGAGATGGGTCTTGTTGCGCAAATAGGGCGTGGCCGCGATCGGAGCAGCCTCAGCAGCTTCGACCTGCTGGCGCAATTGGGCGGCTTCGGCGGTCGCGATCGCGCGGATCGGCGCCACAAAACCTTGGGTGAGGTAGTGTTGGATCTGAGGTTGGGTCAGGGGCATCTGCGGACGATAGCGAAGACTTCAGGTAAAGGAAGCAGTTCTTTCTATAATCTTGCAAAATCTTGACGGATGGGCGCGGCTGTTTCGGGTCAAAGGGGTGGAGCCGGGATAGCGATGGGTCAGACCGGGTCCGCGTGCTGTGCAACTTTATGGGGGAACATCAGGGCTTGGACGGCGCGCATCCTGGCGGCATCGGGCGCGGTGCGGAAGGCAATGGCCCACAGGCTGAAACTGCCGGTGCTTCGCTGGACGACGGCGTCGGCGAACCCTGCCGCCATAAGCGCCATGAGCAACGACCGATCGGTGAAGCCAGTGCGGTGGCCCATGAAATCATTGCCTTGGGCGATGGCGGGGCGGAAACCATACAGGATATCGAGCGGGGCGATCGGGCCGAGCGGGGACATGTAGGCCTGATCGGTCAAATTGCCGGTGACAACGAGTTCCGCGACCGATTGCAAATCCGGGACGGTGATCAGCGCGATGCCATCAGGGGCGAGCACGCGCGCGAACTCGGCGAGCGCCAACGGTACTTCGTGGGCGGCGAGATGTTCGAGGTTATGCGAAGAATAGAGCGCCTGCATGGTGGCGGATTTGATCGGCACCATGTTGGTGATGCTGGCGATGACGTCTGGAATGACGCCAGGGTCGATATCGAGACGAACTTCGCTCCATCCGGGGCCAGCGAAGGCGGGATGAAGTTTGCCTTGGGCGGCGCCGCCACAGCCGACATGGAGGATTTGGCGGATCGGGGCAGTGGCGTGATGGGTGGGACGTTCGAGGGTGAGGGATTGCATTGGGGTGCCTCCTGAGGATGATGGGCAGGAGGGTGGCGGAAAAAGGTGAAGGATAGGGTAACGCGGGACGATCCGTTGTGGCGGCGAAGATCCGCCCACCCTGGACCTGCGTCGCTTCGCCTGAGAGACTGCGCAGAATGAGCGAGTTCGTAATCGACGAAATGGTGGATGGGCATGGCCGCCTGCGCCCGCATTGGCGCGAATTGCTGGATGCATTTTCCATGCTCGGCGATGGCGGCCTCGCAGAACGCGGCCGCCGGCTGGAGCGGGCCTTTGCCGAAGACGGCCTCACCAGCGTGATGCCTGGCGAGGCGCGGCTGTCATGGCGGATGGACCCGATTCCGTTTCCGATCCCGGCCGATGAATTCGCAGCCGTTGAAGCCGGGCTGAGCCAGCGCGCGGGGCTGCTGTCGGCAATCCTTGATGACGTTTATGGGCCGCAAACCCTGCTCGCCGAAGGATTGCTACCGCCAGCGCTGGTCTTCGCCAATCCGCGCTATTTGCGGCTCGGGCCGGCGCCGTTGTTCGGACCCAAACTGCATATCTATTCCGCCGATCTGATCCGCGGGGCGGATGGGGCGTGGCAGGTGCTCGCCGATCGCACCGGGCAGGCGGGCGGGATCGGGTGGGCCCAGGAAAATCGCCGGCAACTGACCCGGGTGCTGCCCGAAGCGTTTCGCGCCGTTGGGGTGCGACCGTTGCAGCCGTTTTTCGACCGCTGGCAGGAAGCGCTCCGCCCACTCGCACCGCCGGGGCGGGCCAATCCGTCGATTGCGGTGCTGACCCCCGGCACCGGGCACCGATTGTGGTTCGAACATATGCACCTCGCCCGGCTGCTGTCCTGCGCGCTGGTCGAAGGCGGGGATCTGACGGTGCGCGATGGGGCACTGTTCCTTAAGACCATGCGCGGGCTTCAACCGATCGATCTTATCCTGCGCCAGATGGATGGCAGCCAGATCGATCCGCTGGAACTTGACGCCGACAGCTGGATTGGCGTGCCCGGCCTGCTCGATGCGGCGCGCACCGATCGCGTGCGCATCCTGAACCGTCCTGGGACCGAGATGGTGGAAGCGCCCGGGATCGCGGCTTTGCTGCCGATGCTGTGCCATCGCTTGCGCGCCGAGCCGTTGCAGCTCGCCAATGCCCGCTCCCCCATGCTGGCTTCAATGGCACCCTGTCTTGGCACCGGTCAGTTCGATCCGCGCCCGGTGGTGTGGAGGACATTCCTGATGTTTGACGGATTGGCCTGGCACATGCTGCCGGGTGGGGTCGCGCGGGTGGTGGAACCGGACCAGGATGCGGATCAGCCCGGCATCGCCAAGGATGTTTGGGTGCTGCATGACGAACAAAACGATAATATCGGCCCGATTGCAGCGCCAACGCCGCGCCTGGGGTTGCGGCGCAATTCGGGCGAATTGCCCAGCCGGGTGGCCGATAACCTGTTTTGGCTCGGCCGCACGGTGGAACGGCTCGATCGGGTGGCACGGCTCGGCCGGGCGGCGCTGGCGCGGCTGACCCGAATGGCAACACCGCGTGAACTGGTCGAGTTGCAGGCGCTGACCGCGTGCCTGATCGATGCGCAGGTGATCGATGCCGAACACGCCGCACCGGCAAGCCTGGGGCCGGCGCTGCTGGCGGCCTTGCGCCCGGGTGGCGCGATTGACGGGTTGTTTGCAGGCGTCGCGCGACTGACCGAAAAAGTCCGCGACCGGCTGACTGGCGACATGTACGCAACCTTCACCCAGACCATGCGCGCCGCCCAGGCCGAAGCGATCCAGCCCGATCTTGACGCGACCCGCCTCGGCATGGCGGCGATCCTGCGCTTCTGCACCGCGGTTGCGGGCGTTGCCGCTGAAAACATGGTGCGCGGCGGCGGGTTTCTGTTCCTCGATCTCGGGCGCCGGATCGAGCGCGCCCAGGCGGTAACGCATGAGGAGAGTATTGTGTTGAACCTGCCGCCCGCACGGATCGAAAGCGGGCTGCTGCTGGTGCTGGAATTGTGCGACAGCGCGATCACTTATCGCAGCCGTTATCTGAATGTTTTGCAGGCCGCCCCGGTGCTCGATCTGGTGCTGGCCGATCAGGCAAATCCGCGTGGCCTCGCGTTCCAGCTGGTGGCGATGCACGGGCTGCTGGATGAACTGGGCAGCCAAAGCGGGGTGCGCGAAATGCTCGCCGGCAGTGCCGCAGGGCTGCTGGCAGAAGTTGAAATGATGGTGGGTGAGGTGTTGGCCGCCCCCGATCAGGCAAGTGCTGCGT
>JACMOQ010000100.1 GCA_014377905.1 Acetobacteraceae bacterium
GCCCCCGCATTGCCCAACAGGTTGGCCAGCGCGCGGCACTCGCTCATGAAGCGGTCGATCCCCAGGACCAGCGCCATTCCTGCCACCGGGATCGAAGGCACCACCGACAGCGTCGCCGCCAGAATCACAAAGCCCGCGCCCGTTACCCCCGCGGCCCCTTTTGAACTGATCATCGCCACCGATACGAGCAGGATCTGGTCGCCCCACGAAAGCTCGACCCCGGTGGCCTGGGCAATGAACAGCGCTGCCAGGGTCATGTAGATATTGGTGCCGTCGAGATTGAACGAATATCCGGTCGGCACGACCAGTCCGACAACATCCTTGCGGCAACCGGCCTGCTCCATCCGCTCCATCAGGCTCGGGAGAGCGGCCTCGGATGACGAGGTGCCGAGCACCAGCATCAGTTCATCCCGCAGGTACCGGATCAGCGCGAAGATCGAGAAACCGGCCAGTCGGGCAATAATCCCCAGCACGACTACGACGAACAGAACCGAAGTCGCGTAAAACGTGGCGATGAGCGCCGCCAGGCTGGCAAGCGAGGCGATCCCGAATTCGCCAATGGTAAAAGCCATCGCGCCGAATGCGCCAATCGGCGCGAGTTTCATCAGCATATGGACCAGTTGGAAAACCACGGCGTTGGCCGCCTCGAGCACATTCATTAGCGGTGCGGCGCGCGCCCCGACCATCGCGATCGCCAAGCCGAACAGGATCGCGGTGAACAGGACTTGCAGGATTTCCCCGTCCGCGAGTGCGCTGAACGGGGTCTTGGGAATGATGTGCGTCAGAAATCCGATGATTGTCTGGTCGTGCGCGCGGCTGGCGTACTGATCGACGAGTTTGGTATCTAGGCTGGCCGGATCGATATGCATCCCCGCACCTGGCTGCACGACATTGGCGACGATCAATCCGATGACCAGCGCGAGCGTCGAGACTGCAAGGAAATAGGCCAGTGACTTGCCGAACACGCTGCCGATCTTGCCGACATCGGTCATGCCGCCAAGCCCAGTCGCGACGGTCAGGAATATGACCGGTGCGATGATCATCTTCACCAGGCTGACGAAGGCGTCGCCCAGTGGCTTGAGCGCGGATCCGAATGCCGGGAAGAAATAGCCGGTGCAAATGCCCGCTGCGATCGCAAACAGCACCTGCGCATACAGGTGCCGATAGAGCGGCAGTGCAACCCGGGCCACGGGTTGCGGTCTGGCAGATGCTTCCAAATTCAACCTCTGGTCCCCCCGCACATACGGATTCTGATGATCCGCTCGGTGTGTAGCCAAACTGATAGGTGCGGCTGTGGACGCCGGGCAATGACTTTTTGAGATTTTTCAAAATATTGTTTTACAACGAAAAAATCCACAAAGCAGGAACGCATGTGCGGAATTCCGCACAACGCCATTGCCAGTTGTGCAGGTTTTCGCCAAAAATCGAGCGCCTATGCTGCTGCGATCAAGGTGAACCGTGTTGAGCAAATCCAGACAGGCGGCGTTATGGCTGGGTGCGGCGCTGGTATTGCTCTTGATCCCGGCTGTCGTATTGACCGATCAGTTCGCCACGCGGCGGGCTATCGGGCAAGAGGCAAATCGGGTTGACGCCTCGGCCGGGTTGCTGGCTTCGGGCTTTCGCCGCGAGTTGGAGAAATTCCGGCTTGCCTCGATCGTCCTGGCGCAGGATCCGGATGCGGTCGATGCGCTGGCTACCGCCGCGCCCGCCGCATTGCCGCGTCTCAACGTCAAACTCGAATCGCTCAGCCGCGAGACCGGGGCTGCCGCGATCTACCTGATGGACCGCGACGGCCTGACGCGCGCCGCGAGCAATTGGCGATCGGATAGCAGTTTCGTCGGATCGCGTTATGCGTTCCGGGCCTATTTCCGCGAGGCGCTGGCCCGCGGCAGCTTCGAACAGTTCGCGCTTGGTTCGGTAAGCCGCAGGCCGGGTCTCTATATCGCACGGCATGTCGACAGCGGGGGGAAGACCATGGGCGTGATCGTGATCAAGGTGGAATTCGATGCGCTCGAGGCTGAATGGCGCAAGTCTGGCAACAGCGTGTTCGCGACCGATCGGAATGGGATCATCCTGGTCACTAGCGTCCCCGAATGGCGCTTCCAAACGACTTCCCGCTTGCCTCGCGAATTGCAGACAAGGATCCTGAGCGATCTTGAGTTCGGCGACCAGCCCTTGCGCATGAACCCGCTATTTGCGGCAAACGACGTCACCACGATTGGGTCAGGCGCTGCCTCGAACAAACCGTATATCGAAGCGATCGAGCGACTGCCGCCGTTCTGGTCGGTCCATAGCCTGGTTTCCACGACCGCGCCGGTCCGTGCCGCAGTCATCTCGGCGCGGCTGATTTTACTAACGGGCCTGCTGGTGCTTGCGGGGCTCATAGCGTTCACGCTGTACCGCCGAAAAGCGGCGAGCCTGCGGTCCGAACAACTGATCCGAAACCGGATGCAGGTACTCAACGATCGGCTGGTGCAGGCCAACAAACTGTCGGCTTTGGGCCAGATTGCCGCCGGGGTCGGCCATGAAATCAATCAACCGTTGACCGCCATCGCCACATACGCACGCAATGCCGCAGCCTTTATCGCTGCGGGCAAGTCAGCCGAGGCGGTCGGTAATATGGAGCGCATCGAACTGCTGTCGGAACGGGCGGGCCGAATCACTGGCGAACTGCGCGGGTTCGCCCGCAAAGCGAGCGGCAAGAAAGAGGAGGTTCCGATTGGCACCGCGCTTGATGGGGCGCTATTGCTGTTGCGCGACCGGATCAGCAATCTTCCGGCAAGTATCTCCGTCGAGCCGATGGACGACGCACTTCGGGTTATGGCGGAGGATGTCCGGCTCGAACAGGTTATCGTCAATCTGCTCCAAAACGCGCTCGATGCCGGCGGGCCCGGGGTGGAGGTCGAAGTCACCCACGCCGTGCACCGCGACTGGTTGGAACTTACGATTAGCGACAATGGCCCGGGTTTATCGCCCCAAGCAAAGGCGAGTCTGTTCCAGCCATTTTCGACGTCGAAGGCCGACGGCCTGGGGTTGGGCCTCGTGATCTCGCGCGACATCATGGCCGATTTTGGAGGAGAGCTGGTCTCGAACGATGTGCCCAAAGGCGCATCGTTCACCATGCGGCTCAGGATGGCGGCATGAGCGACCGGCAATGTTCTCGTGTCGCCTTCATTGACGATGAACCCGATATTCGCAGGGCAACGGCACAGAGCCTGACAATCGCCGGGCTCGAACCGATGGTCTTCGCAGGCGCGGAAGCGGCGCTGGCGGCAATCGACCGCGATTTCGATGGAATGGTCATTTCCGATATCCGGATGCCGGGAATGGACGGGCTAGAGTTGTTCCGCCGCCTGTCTGCGCTCGATCCCGACCTGCCCGTGGTGTTGATTTCCGGCCACAGCGATATCCAGACCGCCGTGGCGGCGGTCCACCGCGGCGCCTACGATTTCCTGGCCAAGCCATTTCAGCCCGACCGACTACTGGCAACGGTCAAGCGAGCCCTCGAGAAACGGCAGCTGGTGCTGGAAAACCGGCGGCTGCGCGCACAGGTCGGCGTCTCGCTGGAATCCGGCCCGCTGCTTGGTAATTCGCCGGCGATCGAGCAGTTGCGACAGACCATCGACCAGATCGCCAAAGTCGATGTCGATGTTTTAGTCGAAGGTGAAACAGGCACCGGCAAAGGCCTGGTCGCAGCCATGCTGCACCGCTCGAGCGGACGCAGCGCCCGACCGATGGTGACGCTCGATTGCGGTGCGCTGCCCGATACGTTAGTGGAAAGCGAACTGTTCGGCCACGTCAGCGGTGCGTTCCCGGGGGCCCAGCACCCCCGCACCGGGCGGATCGAGCAGGCCAGCCGCAGCACGCTATTTCTCGACGAAATCGAGACAATGCCGACCGGAGTGCAGCAAAAGCTTCAGCGCGCGTTGGAAATGCGGCAGATCACGCCAATGGGCGCGAATGCCCCACGCGCTGTCGATCTGCGTGTGGTTACGGCCAGCAAGGTGGATCTTGCGGCACTCGTCAAGCAGGGGCAATTTTCGGCGCCGCTGTTTTACCGCCTCAACGGTATCACCCTGCGCATTCCGCCATTGCGCCAACGCATGGACGATATCCCGATGCTGTTTGGTGTTTTCGTCAGCAGTGCGGCCAAGCGGCCCCAGCGCGATGAGCCCAAGCTGACCCCGGCCATCTGGCGGCGGCTCAAAAATCATGACTGGCCGGGCAACGTCCGCGAATTGCAGCGTTTTGCCGAGTACGTCGCGC
>JACMOQ010000101.1 GCA_014377905.1 Acetobacteraceae bacterium
GCCGCCAGAGGTGCCGACATCGAGGTACCGGATACCCAAAACCGCAAGGTCCCGGGCACGCCGCACGTCATCCTTGAAATTGGAATTGCCGCCATCGATCAGAATATCATTGGGCGCCATTAAGCCGCCAAGGGTTGCGATGGTGGCCTCGGTGATCTCGCCAGCCGGCAGCATCACCCATGCCGCGCGCGGGCTTTGGTCGAGTTTCGCCACAAGATCGGCCAGCGAAGTTGCGGGCATGGCCCCGAGGGCTCCAAGTTCGGCGACCGATTTCGGATTGGCGTCATATACCACGCAGGAATGCCCCGCCCGCATGAGGCGCCGGACAATATTGCCGCCCATCCGGCCTAAGCCGATCATTCCGAGTTGCATGATTTCATTCCCCCTGCTGGTGCGCAAGCCGCTGGTATAGCCGGCATTGCGAGCCACAAGAAAGGTGGGAAACGATCGGGCCAGCCAGGCAAGCCGATGGGATGATGCTCTAGCCGGTGTTAGCCGACGGCACGCAAATGCAATGCACGGGTTGCCGATGCGTCTCCAAAATCCGACATATGGCGCACCACTTGAGTTGCAGGTGTCGGGTTGGTCATCGCTGCTTCAACCCGATTGCGCACACCGAGTTGCCGGTAGAGCGCGGCGAGATGGGTTTTCACCGTTGGCACCGCAAGCTCCAGATGGCGCGCGATTTCCTTGGTCGACTTGCCTTCCCGAACTAAACGCAACACGTCGCGCTGCCGGCCGGTGAGCGTCGGGCCCTCAAGCTGGCTGCGCTGCTGGGTCTGGCCGACCGCGTGCAGCAACTCCGCCAGAGAGCTATTCTCGTGTCGCGATGACCTCGGCCCATTATACGGTGCCAATGCCACGGGTTGAACCGGTATGCTGTCCAGACGCATCCCGGTCGCCCCACCCAGGGCGCAAAACTTTGCATCCGGATAGCGGCCGGCCAGAGCGGCAGCGGAGAAATCGCGGCCATACCCTGACATAGCTGTGTCGAAAAATACGAACGCAAAAACCTCGCCTTCCAGCAAGGCATAAACCTCGGGGCCATTATAGGCGCGGCGGGTGAGAATTCCCGGATTGGTCAGACCCAGCAGGGTCGCCACGGAACCGTAAAGGGCAGCGTCGAGGGTTGCGATAAGGGCTTGCATTAGCGCGCGGTCCCGCCGCAGCGGCATGGTTTAGCGCTTGGTCTAACCTCGATATACATCATCGCCGAACCCCTACCGCTCATTGACGGATTTATTAAGGAAACCCTAGCAACAATTGTCTACAAATTACAATGGCATTCAACAACCCGTCCAAAAATAAAATTGCCCATCCCTTATGTTGTGATCGATCGGTCGTCGATCACAACATCTAGGTTCCTGCTTCCGGGCCCCCGCCTGACGGCGGCATCCCAAATTGGCCGGCGACATTAAATTACTTGAACACGCTCTAAATTTGGGGGCTATATCCATAGATATATCAATGCATTGTAAGATTTTTGTAGGATTCAAGTTTATGTTTAGCGCATTTACGGGACATTATCCTTCCCTGGAAATACAAACCCCTCCAGGTCAAAATTCATGACCGTTGTCCGCACCAGTTTGGGCGCGCTGCGTGGCACCACCGGCGTCACCCAATTCCATGGCATCCCGTATGCGACCGCTGACCGTTTTCGCCCGCCAGTCCCCGTAACAGCCTGGCCAGGTGGGCGAGACGCCCGCCGCGATGGCCCGATTGCGCCACAACCTCCGGCACGGCACCTCCCCACCCGCGACATGGCAACCGCCCCCCAGGACGAAGCCTGCCTGACGTTGTCGATTGCGACCCCTGCCATGTCCCCGTCGTCTGAACCGCAATCCGTGGCCGTCGAGTTTTCGCCCCGCCCGGTCGTCGTTTTCATCCACGGCGGCGGGTATGAAACCGGCGCAGGCTCCTGCAAGCTCTACGATCCGGCATTATTATGCGCCGAGTGCGACGTCGTCGTGGTACGCCTCAACTATCGGCTGGGCGCGCTAGGATTTCTCTACCTTCCCGGTGTGGCCGAGGGCAACATGGGGCTGCTCGACATCATCGCAGCCCTTCACTGGCTTCAAAGCCATATCGCGGAATTCGGAGGTGACGCGGCAAATATTACTCTTGTAGGACATGAGGCAGGCGCACACGCAATTCTGTGCCTCCTTACAATGTGGGATAGCCAGGGCCTGTTCCAGCGCGCTTTTTTGGCAAGCTGTCCAATCGGCATCCCCCCGCAATCCCGCGACATCGCCCGTGAGATTGCCCGCCAGTTTTGCGAGGCGGCAGGCGTTAACGCGACTGACCTGGCCAAATTGTCAGCCCCCCAAATCATCGCGGCCCAGGCGAAGGTCGGCCGCGATTTGCACCGCTTTGCCGACATTGCCATGCCCTTCATGCCAGTGTTCGACGCGCTTCACGGTCACACCGATGCAACCTTGTTTACCTTTGCTGCCGCCCAATCTGCCGCTGCCCGTGGCATCCGCATGATCATCGGCACCACGCGGGAGGAACTGCATGGCATTCTTTCGGCCGACGGCACATTGCTGCCGGCAAGCCCGCTGGCAATTGCGAACCGCTTTACCGAGATAACCGGCTCGGCTGATACAATCACACTTTACCGCCACCGAAGGGCCGGCGGCGAAGACTGCGATCTGCTGGGCGATCTGATGACCGACCATCTGTTCCTGTTTCCGGCCCTGGCGTTAGCCGAAGCCATCACCAACGCAGGTGGTCAGGCCTGGGTCTACCAGTTCGACTGGTCACCGCGCGGCAGTCCTTTGCGGGCATGCCAAGGGATTGATCTGGCGTGCCTGTTCGGAACCGCGTCGGCATGGGCAGAAACCCATATCCTTGATGACGTCGATCCCACCGAATTCAGCAGCATCGGCAACGCGCTGCGGGCGGCCTTGGGCGAATTTGCCCACACCGACGATCCCGACGCGCCCGGACTGCCTTGGCCCCCTTATCGCCTGCCCGGCCGGTTGACCATGCGCTTTGACACGGCCCTGGGTCCGATTGGCGATCCGGCAGGTGCGAATTGGCGCTTGGGGGAATAGGCGCCGGCTTGCGACGCTGTGTATTATGTCCCAAGTGACCGGACCAACCCAGGAGTTCCACATGCGGGCTATCATAAGCGAAACAACGCTAATCCATGCCTGGCATGCCCATGTCTATTACACACCCGCGACCAAACCGACCGCAATTCGGCTGCGCGAATGGGTGGGTGCCCGCTTCCCTGCGGCGTTGCTCGGACGCTGGCATGATGCTGCCGTGGGTCCGCACCCAACTTCGATGTACCAAATCGCGTTTTCAACGGACCTGTTTTCAGCCCTCGCCCCATTCCTGGCCATAAACCGCATGGGGTTGACGGTGCTGCTGCACCCTGAGACCGGTCGTCCAAAAGACGATCACTTGCACAACGCACTATGGATGGGCGCGGTGCTGCCGTTAGATACCAGCATGCTTCCGGAAACCGAGCGCCCCTGAACGAAAACGCCCGGCACTTGCGTGCCGGGCGATAATTCTTAAGGGCGCTTTACAAGCCTATTCCGCGTCGTCCTCAGCCGTGACTTCCGGCCGCGGACCGCTGTCCAGGCCTTTGGCTGCGACATCACGATCGACCAGTTCGATCACCGCCATGTCAGCTGCATCGCCATAGCGCATGCCGGCCTTCAGGACGCGGGTATACCCACCCTGGCGATCCTTGTAGCGGTCAGCAATCACACTGAACAACTTCGACACGATCACGTCGTCGCGCAGCTGAGCATAAGCCTGGCGGCGCGCATGCAACCCGCCGCGCTTGCCGAGTGTAATGAGCTTCTCAGCCACCGGACGGAGCTCCTTGGCTTTCGGCAAAGTCGTGGTGATCTGCTCATGCTTAATCAGCGCATGTGCGAGATTGCGAAACATCGCGAAGCGATGGCTGGTGGTAACGCCGAGCTTCCGCCCGGAAACGCCGTGACGCATGGTCTAACTCCTCACACGCGATTTGCGTGCAGTCATTTCAAAATTCAAAAGGGCTCTTCAAGACGCTTAGCGAGATCTTCGATATTTTCAGGCGGCCATCCGATGACTGCCATCCCGAGCGAAAGCGCCATCGAGGCCAACACTTCCTTGATCTCGTTCAGCGATTTGCGACCAAAATTTGGAGTACGCAGCATTTCCTGTTCGGATTTCTGCACCAGATCGCCGATGTAGATGATGTTGTCGTTCTTCAAACAATTCGCGCTACGGACCGAAAGCTCAAGCTCCTCGACCTTACGCAGCAGATTGCGATTGAACGGCAGGTCGTCTTCAGGCTCGGCGGTAGTCGCGGCGTGCGGCTCATCAAAATTGATGAACAGTTGAAGCTGATCCTGAAGAATCCGCGACGCAAGCGCCACGGCGTCTTCCGGTGCAACCGCGCCATTCGTCTCCAGATTAAGCACCAACTTATCATAGTCGGTAATCTGGCCAAGACGGGTCGGCTCCACACGATACGACACGCGCCGCACCGGCGAATAGATCGAGTCAATCGGGATCAACCCAATCGGCGCGTCTTCCGGACGGTTGGCACTCGCGGGCTGATAGCCACGACCGAGTTGCACCGTGAACTCCATCCCAAGCTTTGCGCCGTCATCGAGGGTGCAAATCACCAGGTCCGGGTTCATCACTTCGATGTCATGCCCAGTGGTGATCTGCCCCGCGCGAACTTCACCTGGGCCCACCGCATTCAGAACCATCCGCTTGGGGCCCTCGCCATGCATGCGAAGCGCAAGCTGCTTGATGTTCAGCACAATGTCGGTCACGTCCTCGCGGACACCGGCAATCGAGCTGAATTCATGCAGCACGCCGTCGATCTGCACTGCCGTCACCGCGGCACCTTGCAGCGACGAGAGCAAAATACGACGAATGGCGTTGCCGAGGGTAATGCCAAATCCGCGCTCAAGCGGCTCAGCGATCACCGTGCCAACACGGGATGGATCGGAACCGGGCTCGACAAGGAGCTTTTCCGGCTTGATCAGGGATTGCCAGTTTCTTTGCAGAACAGCGCTAAGTCTCATGTAAATGTCACCTCACGGCGCGTTGCCGTTTGCCTAGGCGTGGTGTGGGGAGGCAGCTAGTCCGCCCCGGTTTCATGTGCGCGCCCCGTGGGCGCGCGCCGATCACACCCGGCGACGTTTGCGCGGGCGGCAACCGTTGTGGGGGATCGGGGTCATGTCGCGGATAGCAGTGATCGAAAATCCCACAGCCTGCAGGGCGCGCAGCGCGCTCTCCCGACCTGAGCCCGGGCCAGAAACCTCAATCTCGAGGGTTTCCATGCCATGTTCACGTGCCTTCTTGCCGGCATCCTCGGCAGCAACCTGGGCGGCATAGGGAGTCGATTTCCGGCTCCCCTTGAAACCCGACATGCCCGCCGACGACCAAGCGATCGCGTTGCCCTGGGCGTCGGTGATCGTGATCATGGTGTTATTGAAAGTCGCGGCCACGTGGGCAACGCCTGACGTAATATTTTTGCGCTCTTTGCGACGGGGGCGCGCGGCGCCGGCTGGCTTCGCCATCGAATGTCGTCCTATCCAAATTTAGCCAACTGCAACCCTCTCGGGCAGCAGCGGCAAGGTGATCGTCGCCCAAACGAAAGAGCGCGCAACAAGCGTTTGAAAAACGCCTACTTGGTAACTTTCTTCTTGCCGGCGATCGCCACTGCTTTGCCCTTACGGGTACGCGCATTGGTGTGGGTCCGCTGACCACGGACTGGCAATCCGCGACGATGGCGCAGACCGCGATAGCAGCCCAGATCCATCAAACGCTTGATGTTCATCGCGGTTTCACGGCGAAGGTCCCCTTCGACGCGATACTCGCGATCGACGAGTTCGCGAATACGCAGCACTTCGTCATCCGAAAGCTGGTTAACCCGGCGATCCTCGGGGATGCCAAGCTTGCTGCAAATAGCGTCAGCCTTGGTCGGGCCGATGCCGAAAATGTAGCGAAGGCTAATCTTGACCCGCTTGTTGGTCGGGATATTCACACCGGCAATACGCGCCACGCTGTCTCACTCCTGATTGTCCCAACGAACCGGGCTTGCCGGGACGCACGGAACGGGCTTAGCCTGCCCTTCGGTTAGCACCGGGCAGGTAGAAAATACATGAACGGCGCCCGCATTTGCAGGTGCCGCCCTGGGGCGCGGACTATAGCGGCCGCACCCCGGGAGTCAACTTCCAGCGATCAATTTTTCCTCAGCACCCATGCAAAAATATCAATCCTGAACCCCATCGAGCACCGCGACCAGCGCAGTGGTCACGACATCGATATTCGCCATGCCATCGACCTGATGCAGTTTCCCGCTTGCACGGTAATGCGGCAAAATAGGTGCGGTCTGCGCATGGTATGCAGCAAGCCGCGCACCAACGGTTTCACGATTATCATCCGCCCTTCGAACAAACTGCGTGCCGCCACACCGATCGCAAACACCTGGGTTCGCAGGCTTCTGAAACTTGTCGTGATAACCTTCACCACAAACCTCACACGTATAGCGCCCGGCGATACGGTCAGTCAGCGCAGCATCATCGACAATGAGCTCAATGACGATGTCCAATTTTCTATCGAGACCCGCGAGCATTGTGTCGAGCGCCTGCGCCTGGGGAACCGTCCGCGGAAATCCGTCAAGTATAAACCCCGGCGCACAATCCGGCCGATTGATGCGTCCAGCCAGCATACGAATGAGGATATCATCGGAAACCAGCGCGCCGGCCGCCATAACCGCCTTTGCTTGAAGGCCAACCTCACTCCCCGCAGCCACCTCTGCCCTCAGCATATCGCCAGTCGATATCTGTATCATCCCGTAGCGATCTTGCAGCCGCTTCGCCTGGGTGCCCTTACCTGCACCAGGAGGACCCAGCAGGATAATATTCACCGTCCGCGCCCTTTCACCCGCGCCTTCTTGATCAGCCCCTCATACTGATGGGCGATAAGATGCGACTGAATTTGTGTGACCGTATCCATTGTCACCGACACGATAATCATCAGGCTCGTGCCGCCGAAATAGAACGGCACGCCGTAGCGACTGATCAAAATCTCCGGCAGGAGGCAAACGAGGCACAAATAAAGCCCACCAATCGTAGTCAACCGGGTGAGGATCGTGTCAAAATGGGCCGATGTCGCCCCACCCGGCCGAATGCCCGGAACAAAGCCACCATATTTCTTGAGGTTATCAGCCGTTTCGTCGGGATTGAACACCACCGCCGTATAAAAATAGCTGAAAAATATGATCATCAGCGCATAGGTAAGCATGTAAAGCGGTTCGCCATGCCCAAGCGCGATCCCGATCGAACCAAGCCAGGTCGGCTCCCCATTGGCGCCGGCAAAGCCGGAAATCGTGGCAGGAATCAACAGAATGGAACTCGCAAAAATCGGGGGAATAACACCAGCGGTGTTGATCTTGAGCGGCATATGCGTCGAGTCGCCGCCAAACATGCGTTGGCCAACCTGCCGTTTCGGATACTGGATTACAATTCGGCGTTGGGCGCGCTCCATGAACACGATGAATGCCACCACCGCCACCGCGATAATCAGAAACGCCGCAATAAAAAAGGGACTGAGTGCGCCAGTCCGGCCCAACTCAAGAAGGCTCGCCAAAGCTTGGGGGACGTTGGCAACAATTCCGGCGAAGATGATCAAGCTGATGCCGTTACCAATGCCGCGGGCAGTAATCTGTTCGCCAAGCCACATCAGAAACATGGTGCCGCCAACCAAGGTCACCACACACGACACGCGGAAAAACATACCAGGATCGATGACCGCGGCGCCAAACGCACCGCGCATACCTTCAAGCCCAACTGCAATCCCGTAAGACTGCACCATCGCAATAATTACCGTGAGGTAGCGGGTATATTGGTTCAACCGCTTCCGCCCACTCTCCCCTTCTTTCTTCAGGGCTTCGAGCTGCGGCACCGCCGTCGTCATCAGCTGGATAATGATACTTGCCGAGATATACGGCATGATCGCGAGCGCAAACACCGTCATCCGGCCCAACGATCCGCCGCTAAACATGTCGAACATGCCCAGAATGCCGCCGCCATGCTGCGCCAGCATCTCGCCCATCACGGCTGCATCAACACCTGGAACCGGGATATAAGATCCAACCCGATAAACCAGCAGGGCCCCCAAAGTGAACCATATCCGGTTCTTAAGTTCGGTTGCCTTCGACAAGGTGCCGAGGTTCAGGTTCGCCGCAAGCTGCTCAGCTGCCGAAGCCATCAAAAGGTCCCTTCATGCCAACGGCGCGCCGTGGGCCCCCCCCGGCAGGTCCGGTCTGGGCCTATCGGCGCGCCGTCAAACGTATCATAGCAAGCCACACCAACGGGCGAAAGCGCTAGGCCTCGGAAGCGACCTTTGGCTTGGCCGTCGTGGTAACAGTCCCGCCCGCGGCGACAACGGCCGCAACCGCACTGGCCGAGGCACCGGACCCCACCACGTTAACCGCAATCCCGATTTCACCAGTGGCAAGCAAACGGACGCCGTTCACGCCATGGTCGCGGACCATGCCGGCAGACGCCAAAACTGCTTCAGTGATTGGCTGGCTCGCATCGAGTTTGCCCGCCGCAACCGCTTTCGCAATGCTGCCGATATTAATCGGCGCAAATTCTTTTCGCGTCGGGTTAACGAAGCCACGCTTCGGAAGCCGGCGGTAAATCGGCAACTGCCCGCCTTCGAAACCATTCAAAGCCACACCCTCGCGGGCGCTCTGACCCTTATGGCCTTTTCCGGAAGTCTTGCCCTTGCCCGAGCCAATACCACGGCCGAGCCGCTTCGATTTCAGGTGCGCGCCAGGGTTGTCGCGCAGTTCGTTGAGCTTCATCGCCATTCCTTTCCGTCCTTGCGCATCTAGGCTCAGGACAGTTCTTCAACCTTCACGAGATGCGCAACCTTACGGATCATACCGCGCACCGAGGGGGTATCTTCCAGGTCGCGCACCTTACCGATTTTATTCAGACCAAGCCCGACCAAGGTCGCCTGCTGACCTGGCTTCTGGCCGTTACCAGAGCCAGTTTGCAACACGCGCACTTTCTTCTGCAGATCAGACATCAGCAGACTCCTGTGCAACTTCAGTCGGGGCAATTGTATCGCGACGACCGATGAGGTCTGCCACTTTCTTGCCACGACGGTTAGCAACCGAACGCGGGCTGGCGCACCGCGTAAGCGCGGCAAATGTTGCTTTGACCATGTTGTGCGGGTTGCGGCTGCCCAGGCTCTTGGCAACAACGTCACCGATGCCAAGGCTTTCAAACACCGCACGCATAGGACCGCCAGCAATGATGCCAGTTCCGGCAGACGCACTCCGCAACACAACATGCCCGGCACCATAATGGCCTTCTGTGTCGTGATGGAGCGTGCGGCCTTCCTTCATCGGCACCCGTATCATGCCACGTTTGGCACGTTCGGTCGCCTTACGGATTGCTTCCGGCACTTCACGCGCCTTGCCGGCGCCGTAGCCAACACGGCCTTTCTGATCGCCGACCACAACCAAGGCGGCAAAGGCGAAACGACGCCCACCCTTCACCACTTTGGCCACGCGGTTGATGGTAACCAATTTGTCGATCAGATCATCGCCACCGTCATGCGACTGGTTGCTATTGCTGTTGCGATCCCGATCGCGCCCGCTGCGACCTTGGCCGCCGCCTTCCCGAGGTTCCCGTGCCATTCCTGTGTTCCCTAGAAGGCCAGACCGCCCTCTCGGGCGGCCTCGGCCAGCGCCTTGACGCGGCCGTGATACAGATAGGCGCCGCGGTCGAAAACAACCGTGGTGACGCCGGCGGCGATAGCGCGTTCAGCAACCAGCTTCCCGACGGCCGCAGCTGCGTCCTTGTCGGCGCCGGTCTTCAACGCAGCCCGCAGATCGCGATCCAGGCTGGACGCCGCGGCCAAGGTGCGGCCGC
This sequence comes from Acetobacteraceae bacterium, assembly GCA_014377905.1. Lineage (GTDB taxonomy): Bacteria > Pseudomonadota > Alphaproteobacteria > Acetobacterales > Acetobacteraceae > CAITOL01. The sequence continues at coordinate 9,915 of JACMOQ010000101.1, forward strand.
CGGCGTCGTCGATCACCTGGGCATAGATGTGCTGAGACGAACGGAACACCGACAAACGCGGGCGACCGCCGGCCTTGCGGCGCAACTGAAAGCGCAGTCTCTCGCGCCGACGCTGGGCCAGATTTTTGTTATCGCTCATTACTTCTTCTTGCCTTCCTTGCGGAGGATCTGTTCGCCCTCGAACTTTACGCCCTTGCCCTTGTAGGGCTCCGGCGGACGCCATGCCCGAATTTCGGCGCACACCTGTCCGACGAGACGCTTATCCACGCCCTCGACTTTGATGCTGGTCGGCTTTTCGCAGGTTACCTTGATCCCGTCGGGGATCGCGTAAACAACGTCATGTGAAAACCCAAGATTAATCACCAGATTCGGACCGTTGACCGCCGCACGATATCCGGTGCCAGTGATTTCCATGGTCTTCGAAAAGCCTGCCGACACACCCTTGACCATGGTGGCAATCAACGCGCGCGTCGTGCCCCACATCATCCTGGCAGGAGCCGAATTGCCCCGTGGAGCTACCGAAACCTTGTTGCCATCAATCGTGGTATCAACTCGGTCAGTGATTGCCAGAGTCAGCTGCCCCAATTTTCCCGTCGCCGTGAAGACGCCGTTGGCGAGCATGACCTGCACACCAGCCGGAACCTCAACGGGATATTTGCCTACACGTGACATAGCATCCCCCTTAGAAGACCCGGCAAAGCACTTCGCCGCCAACATTGGCAGCGCGCGCTTCGGCGTCGCTTAATACCCCACGTGGGGTCGAAAGGATCGAGACCCCCAAGCCGGCATAAACCCGCGGCAATTCCTTAATCTTGGAATAAACGCGACGGCCGGGCTTGGACACACGGGTGATTTCCTTAATCACCGGTTCGCCTTCACTATACTTCAATTCGATGCGGAGCTGAGACACGCCCGAACGAAGCTCCTCGGAAGCGAACCCCCGAATGAAGCCTTCACGTTTTAACGCGTCGAGCACATTGGCGCGCAAATGCGATGCAGGCGCAACACATGACGTGTGGCGTGCATTCTGCGCGTTGCGAATGCGGGTGAGCATATCACCCAGCGGATCTGACATTGACATTCTGCGGATCCCTACCAGCTGGCCTTGGTCATGCCAGGTATCTGGCCGGCGCTGGCCAAATCACGTAACGCGATGCGGCACAGTTTGAACTTGCGATAGTTACCACGGCTACGCCCGGTGAGTTCACAACGCAGACGAACGCGCACCTTGGCTCCATTACGCGGCAATTGCGCAAGCTTTATGGTCGCTTCGAACCGATCTTCAACCGGCAGCGTGCGATCCATCACAATATCTTTCAAAACGCCGCGCTTTTTCTTGTCGCGCGCCGCCATCCGAGTCCGCATCACGTTGCGGTTGACCTGTGAGGTCTTGGCCATCCTGTCTTACCCTCC
>JACMOQ010000008.1 GCA_014377905.1 Acetobacteraceae bacterium
GCCAATCCTGCCCGCCAGCCGGCGCTGAACACGCCCGATCCGTCCTATCACGGGGCCGTCTGGAGCCAGGCGGTAAAGCCGCTGGGGCCGATTGCCTATATCCTGAAAATGCGGGTGACGTTGCTGCGCGACATCGGCGCCTGCATCAGCCCGTTCAATGCCTGGTTGATCTTACAAGGGATTGAGACGTTGGCGCTCCGGATGCGCGCCCATTGCGACAATGCGCTGGCGGTGGCGAAGTTCCTGACCGCTCGCGCCGATGTCACCAAGGTGATCCATCCATCGACCCAGACCGGCGCGAATGCGGCCCTGGTGACCAAGTATCTGCCACGCGGGCAGGGCGGGTTGCTGGGCTTTGAGCTTGCAGGCGGGGTCGAAGCCGGCAAGGCCTTCATCAACAACCTCAAGCTTCTGTACCATGTCGCCAATATCGGCGATGCCCGCAGCCTGGCGATCCATCCCGCCAGCACGACGCATTCGCAGTTGAGCGCGCAAGAACAGGCAGCGACCGGGGTATCGCCTGGCTACATCCGGCTGTCGATCGGGATCGAACATATCGACGACATTCTGGCCGATATCGGCCAGGCGCTCGACGCGGCCCGGGGCTAAACATCTATCGAGCAGCGCAGCGCGGCGACTACGCCGCGCTGCGCTGCTCGATACGGGTTAGCAATTCGACCATTGTGAATGGCTTGCGAATGACCTCGTCCGGGTCAATCGTGTCACCTGGTTCAAAGCTGGCATGCCCGGTCATCAACAAGGCGGGTTGGGCCGGGCGCATATGGCGTGCGGTAGCAATCAGGGCGAGGCCGGTCATGCCCGGCATCACATAGTCCGTCAGCAGCAGGTCAAACCCAGGCCCCCCGGCTTGGGCGTCGCGGGTAAGCACCTCGATTGCCTTGACGGCGTTCGTGGCCGCAACCACCTCGTGGCCGCGCTCGGTCAGGAGTTCGCCAATGACGTCGCCAACCAGTTGATCGTCGTCGACCAGCAGAACGCGCAACTTTTGGCTAGGCTTGGCCGCGAGTGGGAGCGAAACAGGCGGGTCGCAGTCAAGCGCCAAGCCCGCCCGTGGCAGGAGCAGGAGCACGATTGTGCCCTCGCCGGGGATGCTTTCGATCCGGACGTCGCCACCGGACTGCACCGCCAGGCTTTGGACTTGCGAAAGACCCAACCCACTGCCGCGATCGGGCGACTTGGTCGAGAAAAACGGCTCGAACACCTGGGGCAACAGGTCGGGGGCGATGCCAGAGCCGGTATCGGCGATGCGCACGGCAACATAATTCCCCGGTGCGGTGGCGGGCCCAAGCGCCATATCCCCGGGAAGGCGGACCGCTGCGGTGCTGATGGTCAGCACCCCACGCGGGTCGCCATCGGTGTCCATCGCATCCCGCGCGTTGATGGCGAGGTTGACCAACGCCACTTCGAGCTGTCCCGGATCGACCATCACCGGGCCCATACCGGGGCTGTCTGTGGCCGCGAGGCTAAGGTCGATACGAATGCCGCGGCCCAGCGTGCCGACCAACAAATCGTTGAGTTGGGTGATCGTGGCATTCAGATCAACCGGTCGGGGCAACATGCGTTGCGCGCGCGAAAAGATCAGCAATTGCGCGGTCAAGCGGCGTCCGCGATCGGCGGCCAGCAATGCGCCATCGATCAGGCTGTTGATGTGGTGGCTGTCATCGTTTGCTGTCCCCAGGGCTGCGCGCCGGCGCAGCAGATCGAGCGAGCCGATGACCGCGGTCAATAAATTATTGAAATGATGGGCGATGCCGCCCGCCAACTGACCGACGACCTGGAGCTTTTGGGCCCGGCGCAATTCCGCTTCGATCTTGCCGCGCTCGACCATTTGTTGCTCCAGCCGATCGCGACTTTGATCGATATCGTGGGTGCGTTCATGCACCCTGTTTTCCAAAGTGAGGTTCAGTTCACGCAAACTGCGGCGGTCCGCGCTAAGCCTTTCGGCCATGCGGTTGAACGCGACGGCCAGGACGTGAAATGCGGTCAGGGCTGGCATCTTCGCCCGTGCGCTGAGGTCGCCAGCCGACCAGGATCGGGCCGCGGCGAGCAAGCTGGACACCGGCCGGACGAATAGGAGAATGCCGCCGATTAAGCCAAGCAGCAGTGATAAACCGAAGGCCGCGGCAAGCTGGATTGTTCTGACGTCTGCCCAGCCTTCCGCTCCGGTGCCGGGCATCGCATAGGTAACAAAAAATCTGCTCGGGTTGGGTGAATTGCCGACAACTTCGGACGTCGGAATATAGGCGATCAGTTGGGGTCGGGCATCATAGCCCGGCAGATTTACGGTGCCACGTCGGCTGGCCCGGACGTAGGGCAGGATTGCCGGTGACACGGGCTTGCCCACATAACTCGTCCCCGCAGTGACCGGCAGACGCACCAGCGTCGTGCCGTCCGCATCGGCAATGCCAACACTGGCGCCGGATGCGATGTCGCGATAGGCAATTTGGTGATGCAACCAGTCGAGATTGAGGGTCAACATCACAACGCCGCGTCGGGTGCTGTCGCGGAGCGGAAAGGGCAGGGCGATCGGCAAGACCGCGCCGCGCCCTGCGCTTGCCGGGGTATAACCGCCGAGCGCGAAGGCGTTGGTTTGCAGGCTCTGCTGCATCAATCCGCCATAGCGCAGGCGCACAACATCGCTCTGCTGCGCAAGGGTGGTGCAGATCGTATCGCCATTATCGGCAAAAATAGTCATCGAGTCGTAGCCGGGTGAGGCGGTGAGCATTGCCTGCAGAAAGCTGGTACATCCGGGCAGCCGATCTTGTGCGTTGACTGCCTGAATACCGATGGATTGCGCGATCACGGTGGCAAGTTGCCGCCCACCGCCTACAATATTGTCGATATCGGAAACGTAGCGCTCGGCTTGGCGCAGTGCGTGGTCGCGATACGCCACATCTCGCCAAGCCGCTATGTCGCCCCGGGCAATTACCAGCACAACGATAATCGGAGCCGCAATTGTGGTGACCATCAGCATAAACCTGGCGAGCAGGCGCACCCGGCTCGGGCTGGCCCGCAGGCCTGGTCCGGCATCATCGTACTCCGGTATGATAGCCCGCCCCCCTTGTCGTTTCTGCGGCCCAATAGCCGTGGCACACTAGAGGCGATGTTGTGGTCCTGGGGACAGTCACGATCACGCGAGGCTACAATTCTTAACTCAAAACCAAGCAGGGGGGATGGTGCGAGAGGGGGGATTCGAACCCCCATGACCGAGATCGGTCGATTTTGAGTCGACTGCGTCTACCGTTCCGCCACTCTCGCATCCGGCGTCACCATACTAGGTTTGCTTAAGTTTGCCAGACCCAACATGGGTTTGCATCGTTGAACAAGTTTCGCTATATCAGCGGCCCGGCGTGATGCTTTGGCGTCGCGCGGCGGATGGCCTGATCCCAGGTAGCTCAGTGGTAGAGCAAGCGGCTGTTAACCGCTCGGTCGTAGGTTCGAGTCCTACCCTGGGAGCCACCACCGCACTCATCAAGTTCCGCAAAATGTTCGGTAGTCGTCCTGGCCATCCTTGGACGGCTGTGCATATTGGGGTTGCGTCGGTTCGTCGTAGGGACGGGACAGCACCGCCAGTAATGCGTCGAAAGGCCCAAGATCGCCGCGCTCGACCGCCGCGGTCAGCGCTTCCTCGACCAGGTGA
>JACMOQ010000009.1 GCA_014377905.1 Acetobacteraceae bacterium
CCCTCGGCTTCGGTCAGCTGCTTGAGAATGGTCTTCTTGCCGTCGCGGCCAAAGGCGTTGGCCCACGGCGCGCCTTCAACCCGGCGCTGAATCCAGGCCTTCTGGTCGGGGTCCTGAATGTGCATGAACTCCACGCCGATCGGCCCGCAATAGGTCTGGCGCAGGATTTGCAGGATCTGGCGTGGCGTTGCGGTTTCGAGGCCGAGCACATAGTCGATGAAGACAGGCCGATCCATATCGGCATCGCGGAATCCGTGCGTCGCAGGGTCGAGTTCCGGATGCGGCTTTGGCACCTGCAAACCGAGCGGGTCGAGCTGGGCTTCGAGATGGCCGCGTACCCGATAGGTGCGGATCATCATCAGGGCGCGCAAGCTGTCCTTGGTGGCGGCGCGGACCTGATCGGCATTGCGCGGCGCGTCAGTGGTGCGGCGGCGTGGTTCCTGGGTCGCGGGGGCGTCATCCATGCTGCGCGGGCGCGGGGCCCAGGACGCGCCGGAGGCGTCGGTCAGGATGGCGCGGGTTTCGTCGTTCATCGCACCAAACAAATCAGCGAAGCTCGCGTCGACCGCGCCTGGGTCCCCGACCCATCTTGCATACATCTCTGCGATGAAGGCAGCATTGCCGCCGTTGAGCGCGGTTGCGAGAATGTCGACACCAGCCATGATGGGGTCCTTGAGGGCGGTTGCGATGCGGCGGAGGCTTATCGTATGCAAAGAAAGCGCGCTACGGCGGCGCCGTGCGTCTGCGTTGCATTTAGGCAGCTATGGTTAAAGAAATAGTGTCGGGGGGATGAAATGCTATCGCATGTGATGATCGGTATCGGTGATTTCGACCATGCGTACGCTTTTTATGCGGCCCGTGCCGCGGAGTTGGGCTTGAAGGCGGTCATGCACGACCCGTCCGTGCCGGTCGCAGCCTGGGGTGCGGCGGATGGCAGCCGACCGAATCTGTTCATCGGCCGCCCGTTCAACAAGCAGCCGCCCGTGTTGGGCAATGGCAATGCTGCCGTACTTACGCGTCGCGCTATCGCCAGACGGGCCTGTCTGCGAAGGTGATCTTCTCGTAGACCGGATTAATTCGTATCGGGCGACGCGGCGCTGAACCGCTGCCGTCCCAACGCCCTTACGGTGTCTTCGCCACGGGCTTTGCGGCCACCGGTGGCACCACTGCGAGCTTGCCATCGCGCACCGCATCGGCGTCCAGTGCCATATCCCGCCGCACCACGCCATCGGCGCCCAAGGATACGGTGACTTTGCCGTCAACCAGGATTTCCGTGCCGCCGGCGTTTCCGGTGGTCAGCAACAGGGACAATTTCGGCGGCGCGGGCCAGGTTTCGCCGGCGCGCAGCACCCGATTTAGCAGAACAATACCCTGACGGTCGCGGACTTGCATCCAGCTATCGGCTTTGGCCCGCAGAACCACGCGGGTACCTTCCGGCAACGCTTCCCCAGGCTGTGAAACTGATGGCGGTGAGACTGATGGCGGTGAGACTGGGGGCGGTGCCACCACAGCCGGGTCGGGTTTGGGCGGCGCGGGGGGCGGAATTGCGGTGGCAATTGGCGCTGGCTCATCCAGTGCGGGCTTCGGGGCTGGCGGCGCGGGCGGGGGCGGGACGGCGGGGATCAGTTCCGCCAGGCGCTCCGGCACGGGCCGGATAACCTCACTCGGC
>JACMOQ010000102.1 GCA_014377905.1 Acetobacteraceae bacterium
GCGCCTACCTGACGGCCAAGCTGGCCAATCATCGACACCGCTGGCGACGCGCCCGTCGTCACCCCTTGTGTGGCATTCAACAGCGCATCTAAGCGTTTGGCGTGCAGATCGGGACCGTATAGGTTACCAATTATACCACGGATATTTCCGAAACGCCGCGACTTGATCATGCTTCGACACGCTCCATCGATAAGGGAAGCGGTCTACAGAAACGTGGCGAATCGGCGCTATACCGGAGTCAGGCGAAATAGGGAGATTTGTAGGATTTCCGCGCGGTCAAGCCGACCATTGATGCAGGTTTTCATTTCCGTACTTTGTACTGCAATATAACCGCCGTCGCCGCCGAATAGGCTTCCCCCGCGTATCTGGCTGTCTATACTCTCCCCACACAACCGGAGGCGGGCCCAATGCGCATAAAATCCCTGTTTGCTGCGGCGATATTACTAGGCCTCACCGTCCCGGCGATGGCGCAAGCGCCGATCAAGATCGCGCTGATCCAGGACAAGACTGGCCCGATGGAAGCTTACGCCAAGCAAATGGTCACGGGCTTCCGCCTAGGCATTGAATACGCAACCAAAGGCACCAACATGGTTGCTGGGCGCAAGATCGAGATCATCGAGAAGGATAGCCAGTTCAAGCCCGATCTCGGCCGCGCCCTGCTGGCCGAAGCCTATGGCGATGACAAGGTCGATTTCGCGGTCGGCGGCTCGAGCAGTGCGGTGGCTCTCGCCATGCTGTCGGTCGCCCAAGAAGAAAAGAAGCTGCTGATCGTGGCCCCGGCGGTTGCCGACAGCATCACCGGCGACAAATGGAACCGTTACATCTTCCGTACCTCGCGCAATTCCTCCCATGACGCGATTTCCAACGCGCTCGCGATCGGCAAGCCCGGCGTGGTGATTGCCACATTGGGCCAGGATTACGCGTTCGGTCGCGATGGCGTGGCCGCCTTCAAGGCGGCACTCGCTGGCACTGGCGCGAAGCTAGTGCATGAAGAATACGCCCCACCGACGACCACCGATTTCACCGCCCCCGCGCAACGGATTTTCGAAGCGCTGGCTAAGGAAACCGGCCGCAAGATGATCTGGGTGATCTGGGCCGGCGGTGATCCGATGTCAAAACTGCTGGCACTTGACCCCAAGCGTCTCGGCATTGAACTGACCACCGGCGGCAACATCCTGCCCGCGCTGGTCGGCTACAAGGCCCTGCCAGGCATGGAGGGTGCGACCAATTATTACTACGACATCCCGAAAAACCCAGCTAATGCCTGGCTGGTCGCAGAGCATACCAAGCGCTTCAATACGCCGCCGGATTTCTTTACCGCTGACGGCATGTCGGCGGCGATGGCGGCCATCGCCGCGCTGGAAAAGACCAAAGGCGTCACCGAAACCGAAACCCTGATCGCGGCGATGGAAGGTATGGAATTCCAGACCCCGAAGGGCAGGATGCTGTTCCGAAAGGAAGATCATCAGGCGCTGCAATCGATGTATGGCTTCCGCATTACAGTCGATCCGGCAGTGGCGTGGGCAGTGCCCGTGCTGACCCATGAATTCACCCTTGATGAGATCAAGCTACCCATTGCCAATAAGCGGTGACACCCGTTCTCGAAACCCGCTATTTGACCATCCGCTTTGGTGGTCAGGTCGCGGTGGACAGCGTCAGCCTCGCCTTCCATGCTGGCACCACCACCGCGATCGTCGGCCCCAACGGCGCCGGAAAAACCACGTTCTTGAATCTGATCTCCGGTCAGCTGCGGCCGAGTGCGGGGGATGTGTTCCTGCGCGGCAAGCGCATCACCGCTATGGCGACGCCGGCGCGTGCCCGGCTTGGACTCGGCCGGGCCTTCCAGTTGACCAATCTGTTCCCGGACCTGACCGTGCTGGAAAATGTCCGCCTTGCCGTGCAGGCTCGCGCCGGCGCCGGCCTGGGATTTTTCCACGCCGCCGACACCCGCACCGATCTGACCGAGCGTGCCCAGACCTGGCTCTCGGAAACCAGGCTCAGCGCGCGCGCTCATAATCGGGTGACCGCCCTCAGCCATGGCGATCAGCGCAAACTCGAAGTCGCGATGATGCTTGCACTGGAACCCGAGGTCTTCATGTTCGACGAACCGACCGCGGGAATGAGCGTCGATGAGGTTCCGATGGTTCTCGACCTGATCGCGGCGATCGCCGCCAGCCGCGATAAGACCGTTCTGCTAATCGAACATAAAATGGACGTAGTCCGCCGTCTCGCTGATCGGGTCGTGGTGCTGCACCAGGGCGCGCTTGTCGCAGACGGCGAACCCGCCGAGGTGGTCGCCTCCGCAATCGTTCAGGAAGCCTATCTCGGCATCAGGCCGGCCAATGGCTGACCTATTGCTCACGCTTTCCGGCGTTCACACGCATATCGGCCCTTATCACATCCTGCACGGGGTGGATTTCGCGGTGCCGGATGGCGAGGTCACCATGCTGCTCGGCCGCAACGGCGCCGGCAAGACCACCACCTTGCGCAGCATCATGGGGTTGTGGACGCCGACCGCTGGACAGATCCGCTTTGCCGGGCAAGACATCGCTGCGATGGCAACGCCCGAGATCGCCCGCCTCGGCATTGCCTATGTGCCGGAAACGATGGGCATTTTTACCCAGCTGACGGTGCGCGAAAACTTGCTGCTGGCAACTGGACCGGCTGGCTTCAAGCCGCACAAACTCGCCGAAGTTCTAGCACTTTTCCCAGTAATCGAACTAAAATTCAACCAGCAAGCCGGTGGCCTGTCCGGCGGGCAGAAGCAGATGCTGGCAATTGCGCGCGCCATCATCGAGGATCGCCGCCTGCTGGTGATCGACGAGCCCACCAAGGGCCTCGCCCCCGGCGTCATCGTGCAGCTAATCGAGGGGTTTCAGCGCCTTAAAGCCGCGCGAACCACTATCCTGCTGGTTGAACAGAATTTTGAGATGGCGCGCGCATTAGGCGACAGCGTCGCGGTGATGGAAGATGGATGCATCGTCCATCGTGGCGCGATGGCCGACCTCGCCGCCGATACCGCGCTGCAGGAACACCTGCTCGGCCTTAGCCTTGGGGCACTCCAATGAAGCCGGTAGCCCCTTATTTGTTGCTGCCGGTGATCATGCTGCTGGCATTTCCGCTGATGTCGGGGCCAAGCTGGATTGCGCTGACCGTTGCTGGCCTTGCCATGGGGATGATGCTGTTCCTGATGGCATCCGGCCTCGCCCTCGTCTTCGGCCTGATGGACGTGCTGAACTTCGCCCATGGTGGCTTCATCACCCTTGGCGCCTATATAGCAGTCAGTGTATTGGCGCCGCTTACCGGCTGGGTCAATGCCGGGTCATGGGAGCTGAATCTGATGGCACGCGCCGCCGCCATGCTCGCCGCCGCCATCGTCAGCGGCGCGGCCGGCCTGGCGTTCGAGGCAATTGTGATCCGCCGCGTCTATGGCGCGCACTTGCAACAGGTGCTGATCACCGTCGGTGGCTTGATTGTCGCCGACCAGTTGATCGTCGCCATCTGGGGTACGCAGCCTTTGCCGCTGCAAAAACCTGCGGTGCTGCGCGGCAGCTTCCAGCTTGGCGGGGCAGCGATCGAAACCTACCGAATGGCGGCCGTCGTGCTCGGTCTTTTGGTCTATGCCGGCATGCATTTCATCCTCAACCGCACCCGCATCGGGCTGGTGGTGCGCGCCGGCGTTGAAAACCGCGAGATGGTCGAGGCCCTTGGCTACCGCATCACCCGCCTGTTCGTCGGGGTCTTCGTAGCCGGCAGTGCGCTCGCTGGCTTGGGTGGCGCGATGTGGGCGCAATACCAGGAAACCGTAACCCCCGCGATCGGTGCCGAGATGATGATTTTGGTCTTCATTGTCGTCATCATCGGTGGCCTCGGTTCGATCGGCGGTTGCTTCACCGGGGCGTTGTTGGTGGGGCTGACGGCGAACTATATCGGCTTCCTGGCGCCCAAACTGGCGCTCGGCTCCAACATCGCGTTGATGGTCTTGATCCTTCTCTGGCGGCCGCGCGGGCTATTTCCGGTGGGCGGGCGATGACCAGGCAGCATCCCGTCCTACGCCTGCTGCTTCTAAGCCTGTTCCTAGCACTCGCCTTCGCGCCCTTTCTGTTCCCCGGCACCAAATCGGTCGCGACGGCGTCGCGCATTTGCATCTTCATCGTCCTGGCGGCAAGTTACGATATCATGCTCGGTTATACCGGCATCGTCAGCTTCGCCCACACCATGTTCTTCGCGTTTGGCGCCTATGGCGTCGCGATCCCACTTTCGCGCGGATGGATCGGCTGGGACGCTATCTTGGTCGGTACTATTGTCGGCGCCGCGCTCGCCGCCCTCGTGTCGGCCGCCATCGCGCTGCTGAGCCTGCGGGTGCAGAAGATTTTCTTCTCGATGATCACCCTCGCGGTGGCCTCGTTAGCGCAAATCCTAGCCACTCAACTGCGCGACATCACCGGCGGCGAGGACGGGCTGACCTTCTCCCTCCCCGCCGAGCTGCAGCCCAGCTTCCGCTTCCTGGCCGATCCAATTTTTGGCGTGCGCGCCGATGGCAGGCTGATCGGCTACTACCTGACTGCGCTAATCGCGCTGGCGCTGTTCCTGCTGATGCAACGCCTGGTTGCCTCGCCCTTTGGCACCGTGTTGCAGGCAATCCGGGAAAACGAGTTCCGTGCCGAGGCTCTGGGCTATCGCACCATCGTCTATCGCACCATTGCTAGCGCGATCTCGGCAGCGATTGCGGCCGTCGCCGGCGGGTTGATGGCGCTGCTGCTGCGCTATGTCGGGCCGTCGGCGACCTTGTCTTTCGATGTGATGACCGACATCCTGCTGATGGTGGTGATCGGCGGCATGGGCAGCTTGACCGGCCCGGCGCTTGGGGCAGCTTTGGTAGTGCTGGCGCATTATTACTTGCAACCTTTTATGCAGATGGGCTTTGACAGCCTCGCCGACGTACGGATCCTGCCAGCCTTGATCCACCCAGATCGCTGGCTGCTGTGGGTGGGCACGTTGTTCGTGCTGATCGTCCATTTCTTCCCGGCAGGCATTGTTGGCGCGTTCAGGAAACATTGACCAATTTCGAACTCTCCCCACGGCCGCCTATACCGGGTTCCGCCTGCTGCGCATCGGTGTTGGTCTAGACAAGGTTCATCACCGCTCCATCTCCCGCTGTGAAGCTGAAGACGTCCAACAGGCAAATCGCGACCTGCCCGCTCATCTGTCCAACTGGCCTAAGCGGTAGCCAACCGGATTTGCCGCGCCCGCCACACCAGGATCACGATCCCGATATTCACGAAGTTCCACGCGATCCCATTCAGAAACGCCGCCCGATACGACCCGGTCAGGTCAAAAATCATCCCCGACATCCAACCGCCGATTGCCATACCGGCAACCGTCGCCATCAACACCGCGCTGATCCGGCTCGCCGCCTCCCGTGCCGGAAAAATCTCTCGCACCACCAGTGCGTAGCTCGGCACGATGCCGCCCTGGAACAGGCCGAACAGCGCCGAAACCACATAGAGCGACGATAACCCGTTGAACCCGAGATACAAAACCAACGCCACCGCTTGCAGCGTCGTGCCCAGCAGCACGGTGGCGAACCCGCCGATCCGATCAGCGATGAAGCCCGAGCCAAGCCGGCTCACGATCCCGAACCCCAACATCAACGACAGCATCGCCGCTCCTTGCGCCGGTCCGTAACCAAGATCGCCGCAATAGGCGACGATATGCACCTGCGGCATCGACATCGCGATGCAGCAGGTCAGCCCCGCCATCACCATCAGCGTCTGCACCGCCCGGGGCGAAAAGCCGGCCACCCCAAACCACAAGACGGCGCCTGCGTCGGTGATGTCAGGGTCCGCCGGTGGCGGGCGCCGCAGCATCAAGGTGAGCGGCAACATCACTACCAGGCAGATGATCCCGACCGCCGTGTGCGCGCTACGCCAGCCCACGGTTTCGATCAGATGCTGCAGCAAGGGCGGCCAGAGCACTCCGGCGAGATAATTGCCTGAAGCACAAATTGCCACCGCGATGCCGCGTCGGCGCCGAAACCATAGTGAAGTATCGGCAACCAACGGTCCAAACGTGGTCGACGCCCCGAGCAACGCGATCAGCACTGCCTGGATCATGGTAAACTGCCACAGGCTGGTCGCTTGCCCAGCTAAGATATAGCCGAGGCTAAGGCTCAATGAGCCTCCGATCACCGGCAGCATCACCCCGACCCGATCGACCAGTCGGCCCATGAAAATCCCGCCAATCGCGATCGCGGCCATCGACATCGTATAGGGCAGCGACGCCGTAGCGCGGGCGACACCAAATTCCGCCTGCACCGAGGGCAGCGCCACCACCACCGACCACATGCCCACGCCACCCATGGTGCTGAGCAGCAAATTCGCCGCCAAACGACGCCAGGACGCGGCGGAATCAACCTGCGTCATACCTGCCAGACCTCGCCCAGTCTGAGCGCACGGAAACGCCCGGGATCGATGTCGCGGGACGCCAGCGCGTCGGCCAAAGCCTCCCGCGACGACTCAATCTATTCATTGTTGAACTGAAACGTTCTGCAGTGATGGCCGACCGCGTTGCGCGGCTGGCATAACGCAAATCCTTGCACCGCTTCGTCCGGATCCATGTGCTGGGCCTGCATGAACCAGCGCGGCTCATAGGCTCCGATGGGCAGGATGGCGAGGTCGGTGGGGCCAAAACGCACCGCAATATCCGCGAAATGCTCCCCATCGCCAAAGCCGGTGTCGCCGACATGATAGATCGTTCCGGCCAGGGACGTAATCACGAAGGCCCCCCAAAGCGCCATCCGTCGATCCCGCAGGCCGCGCGCCGACCAGTGCCGGCAGGGCTGCAAATGGGCGACAATACCAGGACCAATATCAACGCTTTGGCCCCAGTCCAGCGCGGTGATCTCGGCAATCCGAGCTGCGCGACGAATGATTGTGTCGTTACCCAGCCGCGTCACGAACCGCGGCCGATGGCCCCGCCACACGCGACGCAATGTGGCCATGTCGAGATGGTCGTAGTGCTTATGGGTCACCAGCACGACGTCGATCGGCCGTAGATCAGCGAATACGACGCCGGGATGGTTGACCCGTCGCAGTCCCAGCAATCCCAGCGGGCCGGCACGGTCGGACCACACAGGGTCGACCAGGATGTTGATCCCGGCGAGCTGGATCAAGAAACTCGCATGCCCGATCAGGGTCACCCGCATTCCGTCGCTGCGCACTGGCGGAAGATCCTGAAACGGGCTCGGCGCTTGGCGAGGCCAAACCGCCCGCCCGCCTTCGCGCCGCCAACGCAGCAGGTCGGCACGCGATTTGTCGCTAGCGGTACCGGGCACAAAGAAGCGCTCGCCATCGAAATGGTCAGTGACTGGGCCTGCGTAGTAGGGATTTGGCATGGCTAAAAGCGCGCAGTGACGGTTCCGAACGGAGAAAACTTAGATTCGACCATCATGTCCTGGATGGCGGCGTATTGGCGGGTGAATGACCCTGACATGATCACGTGCCCTGCCTCGATTCCCAGCCTAAACTCGGCGAGCTTATTGGCCAGCCACATCACCGACAGCAAAGCCCCTTCGCCCATCACCGCCGAGCCGGGCGCGGTTTCCGCAAGTGCACCACCGACTAGAACATCGACCGTTGCGGCGCCAAGATTGCGGTTGGCGTCGCTGAGCGCCACTTCTGCACCGGTTACATAGGAATGCTGCTGGGCGTTGTCGGCCATAGCGAGTGGCAGGTCATCGGTGAAATTGCCCCGCCTTTCAATCACTTCCAGCGCAGGCGCCGCATGGGTCACGGCTGCTGCAACGTCAGCGAGGGTCACGCCGGGACCGCGCAAAGGTGCGGATACACGCAGGCATAGTTCATTTTCAAACCCAGGCGCGATCAGTTGGTCGAAGTTGTATTGGTAGCCGCTCGGGCGATGACCGCTGGCCAGCAAATAGCCGAAGCAGGGTTCATGCACATTCTGCTGCGTCCGCATGGCGGCGGCCGTTAGACCAACCTTCCAGCCGGTTTGCCGCTCTCCACGTCCAATGCGGCGGCGCAGGATCGCCAACTGTACCTCATAGGCCAGACCCATCGTCAGCTTGCCGCGCCAGCCTTGCGGCATGAAGTTCCCGGCAGCCGTTTCCTGCTCCAAGGACTCGGCAATTTTTTCGATTTCCATCATGGCTTCCCTCGCTTCGTCCGAGATTATGGCCACCGCAGCCGCACCCCGGCAAGTTCTGTCAGCGTTGATAGGGCAGCGGCAGCAGGCCCGGCACCGACCAGATCGCAAGTCCATCCGGTCCCGGCACGATGATCCCCGCGCCGGGTGCATGATCGGCGAATAATTCCCGACACCCGCCGCACGGCGACACCACGGCAATCTCACCGTCTTCATCTGGCTTAGGATGCCGGACAGCAACGGCACGTACAATCATGCCACCGCCTTCGAGCACCGCCCGGCCCACCGCCACCGCTTCTGCACATATCGCCATCCGCCCGACCGTGGCGCCAAGATGCACCCCGGTCACAATCC